>DASWTR010000284.1:0-6456 GCA_036402035.1 Sphingomicrobium sp. | reverse complement strand
ATCGAGAATTACATGGGCTTTCCAACCGGCATTTCGGGCGCGGACCTCGTGTTCCGCGGGCAGATCCAGGCGATGAAGTTCGGCACCCGCTTTGCAATGCCACACCGGGTAACGCGCCTCGAGGAGCTCGACGACGGCATGTTGTGCGCAACGATCGACGGTAAGAAGACTTTGTGCGCCCGATCGGTGCTGATTGCGACCGGCGTGCAATATCGCCGCCTACCCATCGACCGACTGGAGGAATTCGAAGGCGCGGGCGTCTATTATGCGGCGACGGAGATGGAATCGCGCCTGTGCGGCGACAGCGAGGCGATCGTCGTCGGTGGCGGCAACAGTGCCGGGCAGGCGGCCATGTATTTGTCGCGCAGCGCCGGGCACGTCCACCTGCTGGTTCGGGGTGACAGCCTGGCGGACAGCATGAGCGACTATCTTCGGCGGCGTCTCGAGGCCGACCCGGCGGTAACCATTCATTACCGTACGAATGTCACGGCCCTGCACGGCGGAACCAATCTCGAGCGAGTGACGATTGAAGGACCTAATGGACCGCGCGACATCGCAACCCGCGGGCTGTTCATCATGGTCGGCGCCGCTCCCAACACCGGTTGGCTGCCTCCGTGCGTCGCGCTGGATGAGAAGGGGTTCGTCAAGACCGGCGCGGAGGTCGGAGCTCCCTCACCGCACACCACGTCGCATCCCCGCATCTTTGCCGTCGGGGACGTCCGCGCCGGCTCGGTCAAGCGGGTGGCTTCGGCGGTCGGGGAAGGATCGGTGGTTGTCAGCGCCATCTGGTCCGCCCTCAACGCGGAGCCGCGGGCGGTGAGCAACCAAACGTCGCAAGCGCCAGCGGTCGCCTATCCGGCTTAGCGGCCCCGCGCCGCATGCTGCTGCCGGGCTCTTTTTCGAAACCTCACAAAAAGCCTGTCCTACAGTCCCGTATCTGTGCCAGCGTGGATTCGGCCCGGCTCAAGGTCGAAGGTAGTAACCCCCCCGCCTTGACCGAGTTCGAGGTGACAAAGTTTGTGAAGTTTGCACGCCCCCGACTGGCGTCGCAAAAACTGCTTGTCAGTGCGAACATTGGTGAAGATTCGAGCGTGTGGCTCGGGGCAAGAACAGGCGGCGCCTTTCGCAATCCTTCCCGGCAAGGTTGAATTCGCAACGCTTTCTGATAAAGGCGCCCGCTTCCAAGCAATTGGAGACGTGCGGGAGGGTTTCATTCAGGAGCCCGCTTGAACCGCTAAACTTGAACGGACTCGACGAGCCTCGTCTCGTCCGTCCACTACAGAGTGAGACAAATGGCTAAGAAAATCACGGGCTATATCAAGCTCCAGGTGCCGGCCGGCACCGCCAACCCGTCGCCGCCGATCGGCCCTGCTTTGGGTCAGCGCGGCGTCAACATCATGGAATTCTGCAAAGCGTTCAACGCTTCGACGCAGGAGCTGGAGAAGGGTGCGCCGATCCCGACGGTGATCACCGTCTACGCGGACCGCAGCTTCTCCTTCACCACCAAGACCCCGCCGGCGAGCTTCCTCCTGAAGAAGGCGGCCAAGCTCAAGTCGGGCTCGAAGGAGCCGGGCAAGGTCTCCGCGGGCACCATCCGCCGCTCGCAGCTGGCCGAGATCGCGCAGACCAAGATGGCCGACCTCAATGCCAATGACATCGAGGCGGCGACCAAGATCATCGAAGGCTCCGCCCGCGCGATGGGCCTCCAGGTTGTGGAGGGCTAAGATATGGCGAAGCTGACCAAGAAGCAGAAGGCCCTCGAGGGCAAGGTCGACAGCAACAAGCATTATGCCGTCGACGAGGCGATCGGCCTGGTGAAGAGCCTGGCCACCTCCAAGTTCGACGAGACGGTCGAAGTCGCGATCAACCTGGGCGTCGACCCGCGCCACGCCGACCAGATGGTCCGCGGCGTGGTCAACCTGCCCAAGGGCACCGGCAAGGACGTCCGCGTCGCCGTGTTCGCCAAGGGCGACAAGGCCGAGGAAGCCAAGAAGGCGGGCGCCGAGATCGTCGGTGCCGAGGATCTGATGGAAGCCATGCAGGGCGGCGACACCAATTATGACCGGGTCATCGCGACTCCGGACATGATGGGCATCGTCGGCCGCCTCGGTAAGGTGCTGGGCCCCAAGGGCCTGATGCCGAACCCGAAGCTGGGCACCGTCACCCCCAACGTTGGCCAGGCGGTCAAGGACGCCAAGTCGGGCCAGGTCGAGTTCCGCGTCGAGAAGGCCGGCATCATCCACGCCGGCATCGGCAAGGCGAGCTTCCCCGAAGCCGACCTCAAGGCCAATTTCGATGCCTTCGTTGACGCCATCGTCAAGGCCAAGCCGACCGGCGCCAAGGGCAAATATGTCAAGAAGATCGCCATCAGCTCCTCGATGGGGCCGGGCGTGAGGCTCGACATCGCCGAGGTGGCGGGCGCTTAAGCGCTAATTCCCTCTCCCTTGGGAGAGGGAGGGAGCCGCGAAGCGGCGGAAGGGTGAGGATGACGATCGCCCTCACCCCGCTCAGCTTTGCTGAGTCGACCCCTCTCCCCCAGGGGAGAGGAAGAATGGGCCGGAGCGGAAGCGCCCCGGCCCTTTTTCTTGTCATGTTCGATTGCCTCTGCCAGCCTCTGTGTCGGGAGGGGCGCATATGGGGGGCATGAAGCAGAAGGAATATGAGGATGCGCTCAAGCCGCTGCTGCGCGAGCTGAGCGACGCGGCGCGCTGGATTCAGGAAAAGAAGCAGCGGCTGGTGGTGGTGTTCGAAGGGCGCGACACGGCCGGCAAGGGCGGATCGATCCACATGTTCGCCAGCACGCTCAACCCCCGCCAATGCCATGTCGTCGCCCTGCCCGCCCCGTCCGAGCGTGAGCGCGGGCAATGGTATTTCCAGCGCTACACGCAGCATCTGCCCGCGGAGGGTGAGATCAGCCTGTTCGACCGTAGCTGGTACAATCGGGCCGGAGTCGAGGCGGTGATGGGCTTTTGCTCGTCCGAAGAAGTCACCGCCTTCTTGAAAGCGGTCCCCGATTTCGAGCGGCAGCTGGTCGACGATGGCATCTATCTGTTCAAATATTGGCTATGCTGCGACCAGGAGCAGCAGGAGGAAAGGTTCGCCGACCGGCTCAATAACCCGCTGCGCCGCTGGAAGCTGTCGCCGGTCGACCGCAAGGCGCGCTACCTCTACCAGGCATACACCGACGCCCGCGAGCGGATGCTGGAGGTGACCCACACGCCCCATGCGCCCTGGACGCTGGTCGACTTCAACGACCAGCGTCTTGGCCGGCTGACGCTGCTGCGCGACCTGCTCGATCGGCTGCCCGACACCAAGCTTCCAATCGAGGAAATCCCCTGGCCGCCGCTCGACCATGACCCAATCAGCGAGCGCTTCGGCGTGCTCGACCCGATCGCGCCGTACCGCTGGCGCGAGCAGGACGATTGACCTAGACTGACCCACATCGTCGAGGGGGGAACCCGATGAAAGCCTTCCATCTGTTCGTGAAGCTGACCGCCTATTACGCGATCATGGGGCTGGTCATCTTCGCGGCGCTCAACATCTTCCCGGGCCTTCGCGAATATCTGCCGGTCGGCGGGGTCGAGGCGCTGATCAGCCAGCCAGACTCCAACCCGCTCGAAGGATCGGCGCGGTCGGCCAATGCGCAGCAGGTCGGCACCTTCGGCGAAAGCATTTTCTGGCTGGCGATGGCGATCGTTGGGGCTCTGCTCACCGCCCTTCCAGTCAGCTGGACTTATATGGGGATCCGCACCGGCGAGGAATATGACCAGTCGCTGATCAGCACCATCCTGATCCTGCCGGTGGTGGTCACCGGCATCGTCATCATCGTCCAGAACAGCCTGGCGCTGGCGTTCGCGCTGGCCGGAATCGCCGGCGCGGTGCGGTTCAAGAACAGCCTCAAAAGCTCGGGCGACGCGCTGTTCATCCTGATCTCGGTCGGCACCGGGCTTGCCGCCGGGATTGGCGCGGTCGAGCTGGCGATCGTCATGGGGATCGGCTTCAACTATGCCTTCCTGGCGCTATGGGCGACCGAATATGGCGAGCGCGAGGGGATGAAGCGCTACATGGCCGATCTCGACCCGGCCGAGGCGCCGCCTGCGGGGACGGTCGTCGAAGCGCCGGCCGCGGCTCCGCCGGGCACCTTGCCGCCGCCTTAATTCAGGCAGTTCTTGAGAATCTTCGCCCTCATGCTCTCGTCGGTGGCGATCTCGGCGAAAAAGCCGTTGAGGTAGCTGAGCGCCTTGCTCCTGGTCCTGGCCTCGAGGCCAGGGATTTGACCGAACACGCCCTCGATCGCGCCCCGCTGCGCGCGGAATTCCGCCGCGGCGGCCAGCGCCTGCGGATTGTGTCGGCAATAGCCCTGGTAGAAGCGGGTGCGAACGCTCCGCACCGGGATTTGCTCGGGCGGCATGGCATAGGGGGCATCGACCAGTCCCGAATAATCGAAATCATAGGCCACCGGCACCAGCGCCGCGCCCTGCCCGCTGAGCAGCCGGCTATTGTGGCAACAGCCTTCGCCCGGCGGGCCGGCCCGCATCGACCAGTCGAGGTTGCCGATCATATATTGGAACAAGGCGACCCGGGCCGCCTGTCGCGCCTCCAGCTGGGTCGAGAGAATACGGTCGCCGACCCGCGCTTCGGTGAGCCCATTGCGCCTCGCGACATCGCCGACATCTTCGATCAGGAAACCCCAGCGGCTGGTCGAAACCTTGCCGCTCGGCTCGGCATAATCGACCGTCGCCAACCGCGCCCGGTAGCTTAGCGGGCTGAGCTGGTTGAGCATCCGATAGGTCGCATATTCCATCAGCAGATGCTGCTGGAACCCGGCGCTGGGGCGGCAGTGGGTGACCAGCTTCAGCCGCCGCTGACCGGCGAACAGCGAGGTCGCTGGCGGCGGCTGGGCGAATTCGATCCTGAGCGGGGGGAACTGGCAGATATCGCCGGTCCGGCGCGACAGGCCGCGCGGCGAAAGGCGGATGGCATGGGTCTCCGCCGGGTCGACCAGCGTCAGAGTCGCTGCCTCTGGCTGCACATTGCGAGCCGCACGGCCGACGATCTTGCCGATCGGCCCCTGGAGCTTGAGCCGGATCGGCGCGTCACTGGCGAACAAGGGCTTGGCGTCGCTCTGCGCAATGGCCGAGGTCGACCCGATCAACGCCAATGCTGCGATCCATCTGATCATTGACCGCTCCATGACTGGCCGGCGGGGCGCGACACGTTGCGCGCCGTCACCCGGTCGCCGGCGATTTCGAGATAGGCCAATGTCCCGCCATAGGCACGGCTGATGGCGCTATCGACCCGCCACAGCTTGCCCCCTGCTCCCTCGACGATTCCCCCGCGCGTCGGCGTATGCCCGACGACGATCCGCTTCACCCCGAACCGACCCAGCACCAGGTCGATTTCCTGGTCGATCGGCAGCGGCGCGGTCGCCCCTGCGGGAACCGGCGCCACCGTCGCTTCGTCGCCATCGCCCCGACTGATCAGCCCGCGATACCATAGCGGCCCCTGCGGATGATTGATGATCGCGGTTGGCGTCTGGTCCTGGGCGCGCAGGGCGGCTGCGACCTGACGGTTGATCTCTTCGATCGGCAACGCAGCATAGCCCGAGCTGATCCCGCCGTGGACGAACAGGCTGTCGCCCAGCTTGGCGACGGCAGGATTGCCCAGCGCCCATTTGCCAAGCTCTCCGTCCGGTCGCCAGGCGAGCTGATGCTCGATCTTGCCGAGCGGCATGGTTTTCAGCCACTCCGCCTTGATCGCCTCGGGAGTCATCTGCGGCGCCTGGGCGCGGTAGGCCGTTTCGATCGCCGCCTTGTTTGCCTGATAAAGCTGTTCGCGCCTCGCTTCGCTGCCCTTGTTGGCGAAGGCCGCGAATTCGCCAGGGTGAACGTAGCGGAGATCGCCGGTCATCATCATCGCTTCATGATTGCCGAGCAGCGCGACGACCTTGCCGCCGCGCCTAGGCGCCTCCTTCTGCAGCCGTTGAAGGTCGCGGATGATTTTCAGGCTGTCGGGACCGCGGTCGACCACGTCGCCCATCTGCACCAGCGTGGCATTGCCGCCGGACCATTTGCCCTTGGTGTCGATCAGCCCGGCGGCGCGAGCGATGGCGCGCCATGCATCATGGTCGCCGTGGAGGTCGCCGATCGCGACGATCCGCTGCGGCGCCGGTTGCGCCTGTGCCGCGCCGGGCAGCAGCATCGCGGCAAGCATCAGCAACGGCCCGACCAATAGCCTCAGCATCGGCACTCCCCGGTCACCCGCCGCAGAAAGGGCGCTTCGGTGCTGCGTTTGTCAAGCAACGGCTGATGTGGCTCAAGCGTTTACCGGGGCGAAGGAGCAGCCATCATGCGCTACGCTTTCCTCGCCGCCCTGCCCTTGGCGATCATCGGCGCCCAGCCGGCGACGCCGCAGGCGCCGGCAGCGGTCAACGTCCAGCTGTCCAATTTCAAATTC
>DASWTR010000283.1:0-4136 GCA_036402035.1 Sphingomicrobium sp. | reverse complement strand
GTCGGTTTCGCCGCGGGTCCGGGCATAGGCGGCGCCGACGCTCAGACCGTCGATAGGCAGGCGGGCATCAACCGCCAGGTCGAGCCCTTCCAGCTCGATCGGCGCCCGCACCACATCGAAGATGCCGTCGGGGTTGCGCACCAGCAGCGAGCCGAGCTTCGACGATGACCACCAGTAGGAGGCGCTGGCGGTGAGCGGCCCCCGCTTCCACTCGACGCCGAGTTCGCGATTGTTGGACACCACCGGCTCCAGCGCTAGATAATTGTCGACATCGACGCCATCGACGTTGATCGCGCGCAGGATCCGGCCGACGTCGGCGATGGTATAGCCTTCGGCATAGCTAGCGTAAGCGCGCAGGCCGTCGACTGGCTCGACGATCACCCCGCCGTTGACCAGCGCCTTGTCGAACTTGGGGTTGCCACCATCGACCTCCCGCGAGCCGTAGAAGGCCAGGGTGGTGAAGTCGCCGACCTTGAGGCCAACATTCTCATAACGGACGCCACCCGCCAGCCGCAGCTTTCCGTCCAGCAGCTTCAAATTGCCCTGAAGGAACGGCGCGATGCTGAAGAAGTCACTTTCCGGGACCCAGGTACGATCGGTGTGCATCAGGGTCTGGGCGGTGCGGTCGTGGAGCAGGTCCAGCCCGCCGATCAGGGTTAGCGCCTCGACGCCCGGCACCGTCCGCTCATAGCTCAACTTGCCGCCGAGCTTGCGGCTGTTGTTGACCGACTGGTCGAACAAGGTGCCGATCGGTGCGATGCTGGCATCCTGGAAGGTGCCGGTGATGCTGCCGCCGAAGATGTCACGGGTGCGGCTGAAGAAGGCCTGAGCGCTGAGCAGTCCGCCGAACAGGTCGGATTCGGTGAATGAAGCGCTCAATAGCTCGGCGCGGTTGGCGGACGGAACGCCGTCCGGGTCACCCTTCACACTCGTGGTGGTCTCGCCGGTCAGCCGATTGCCGTTGACGGTGACATAATGGCCGCGGCCCTCCAGCTCGAAGCGGTTGGCGATCAGCTCGATCCGCGCGGTCGTCGACAGGTCGTAGCCGAAGCGGCCGAACACCGACCAGCTGTCGCTGTCCTGGATGTCGCCCTGGGTGCTGTCGGTGCCGATCCGGCGGCCGTCGCCGTCGAGGAAGGCGCCTCGTCGTTCGAAGGTCGCGCCGCCCGTGACGTCGAACGCGCCCGACCGGTAGCTGGCGAGCCCGGCGACCTTGCCGCCCAGCGCCTCGCCGTCGAACCCATCCTGGGCGGTGCCCTGGACGAGCGTCCGGCCGCTAATGCCGTCGCCGGCGGGCGCGCCGACCGTGACCTGGTTGACCACGCCGCCGGTGGCGCCGATTCCCTGTAGCGCGTTGGAGCCGTAGATCACTTCGACCCGATCGATGAAGAAGGGATCGATGGTGTAACCGTCGCGGGATCCGTCGCGGATCGGGGTGGATTGCGGTACGCCGTTGATGGCGAACAAGGGTGAGCGGCCGCGCAGCGTCTCGCCCGATCCGCTGAGCTTCTCGCGCCCCGGCGAGAAGGCGGGGAGCTTGGCGGCGATCGCCTCGATCACCGAGCCTGACACGGCCACCTGGTCGGTCAGCGCCTTGCCGCCGACCACGTCGACGGTCAGCGGAAGGGCGGTGATCGGAAGCCTGGAGCGGGCACCGGTGACGACGATCTCAGACGATTCGCTATCTTCGGTCGGATCGACCGTTTCGGCCGTCTCCACCGAATCGGCCTGGGGCTCAATCTGTTGCTGAGCGAGCAAGGTGCCGGGAATAAGGACAAAAGCAGCGGCCGAAGCCGCCCGGAACGCGTGACCCAAGACTTACCTCCCTTATTGGGATGGGCGCCTAGCTTTGATGCGAATGATTATCAATAGCTGTGTTTAGGGGAGGGCTCGCTGTTCATCGGGAGTCAAGCTGAGGGTACCATTTCGGTCACATTGCGCTGCCAAAGGGTGCGGCATGAAGAGCAAGTTGATTCTGGCTGCCTTCCTGCTGAGCGCCGCGCCAGCCCTGGCTTCGGCACAGGCGATCGAAGGGCAGTGGACCAATTACAAGAAGAATGTGGTCGTCCAGGTCGAACGCTGCGGCGCGGCCTATTGCGGGCGCGTGGTCCAGGCCAGCGCCAAGGCGCAGGAAAAGGCGCGCAAGGGCGGCACCCCAAGGCTGATCGGCACCCAGATCCTGACCGGCCTCAGGCCGACCGGTGACGGCAAGTTCCGCGGCCGGGCGTTCGTTCCGAAGCGTAACATCCATGCCACCGCGACCGTTCGCCAGCTCAATGACAATGTGATGCAGGTTCAGGGCTGTGTGCTCGGCGGCCTGCTGTGCGACAATGAGAAATGGACTCGCGTCACCAGCTGAGCCAATGACCAAGGCCGGAATTCTCGTTGCGCTGCTGCTCGCGGCAATCGCCAGCCCGGCGGACGCCCGAAGCCCGATCGAGGGCCGGTGGCGCAAGGGCAACCTCCAGATCGACATCAAGCCGTGCGGGCCGAGCCTGTGCGGAACGGTGGTCAAGGCTTCGGCCAAGCAGCAGGCTCGTGCGGAACGTGGCAGCGGCACCGAGCTGATCGGCTCGACCCTGATCAAGGACATCCGTCCGATCGGCCCAAACAGCTATCGCGCCCGGGTATTCGTCGCCGACCGCAACATGCACGCCAGCGGCCGGATCAGGCAGGTTTCACCCAATCAGTTGAGGGTGTCGGGCTGCGTGCTGGCGTTCATCTGCCGATCGGCCAATTGGGTGCGGGTGCGCTAAACCAGCGCGAACTCGCCGATCTCACCCGCTAGCACCGCCGACTGCAGCGCGGCCATTTCGTTGGCCCAGTAGCGGTCGGACTGGAGGCGCGGGCTGATGGCGCGGACCTTGGCGTGGAGGTTTTGCAGCTTATCGCTGGTCTTGAGCGGTGCGTGATAGTCGACGCCTTGCGCTGCCGCGATCAGCTCGACCGCGACGATGCCGGCGACGTTCTTCGCGATCGTTGCCGCCTTGCGGGCGGAGATCGGGGCCATGGAGACATGGTCCTCCTGCCCTGCCGACGTCGGCACGCTATCGACGCTCGACGGGAAGGCCAGGCTGCGGTTTTCGGCGACCAGCGCGGCCTGGGTGACCTGGGGTATCATCAGGCCCGAATTGACCCCGCCGTCGTCGGTCAGGAAGGCCGGGAGGCCGCTCATCTTGGGGTCGATCAGCACCGCGGTGCGTCGTTCGGAGATCGATCCGACTTCGCATAGCGCCATCGCGATGGTGTCGGCGGCGAAGGCCACTGGCTGGGCATGGAAATTGCCGCCGCTGATCGCCGTGTCCTCATCCTCGAACACGCTGGGATTGTCGGTCACCGCGCCCGCCTCGATGGTCAGGGTGCGGGCGGCGTTGGTGAGCAGGTCGAGCGCCGCACCCATGACCTGCGGCTGGCAGCGGAAGCTGTACGGGTCCTGCACCTTACCGCAGCGGCCATGGGAGCTGAGGATTTCGCTGCCGTCGAGCAGCGCGCGGATTTCGGCGGCGACGCGGATCTGGCCGGGCTGGCCGCGAACCTCGCTGATGCGCGGGTCGAACGGCTTGATCGAGCCCTTGAGCGCATCGACCGATAGCGCTCCGACGCCGAGCGCCGCGCCGAACACGCGCTCCGCCGTGAACAGGGCATCGAGCGCAATGGCGGTCGAGGCCTGCGTGCCGTTGATCAGCGCAAGGCCTTCCTTGGGGCCGAGCACGAGCGGTTTCATGCCGAGCTTGGCCAGCGCGTCCCTGGCCGGCAGGATTTCGCCAGCGATGTCGATGCGCCCCTCGCCGAGCAAAGCGGCGATGAGGTGGGCGAGCGGGGCGAGGTCACCCGACGCGCCGACGCTGCCCTGCGCCGGGATCAACGGCATGGCGTCTCGGTCGAGCAAGCCCTGCAGCCCATCGATGACCAGCGGACGGACGCCCGAATAGCCGCGGCCGAGACCGAGCAGCTTAAGCACGATCATCAGCCGAACGACATGGCGCGGCAGCATGTCACCGAGGCCGCACGAATGGGACAGGATCAGGTTGCGCTGTAATTCGGCCAGCCGCTCGGCTGGAATGCGGGTGCTGGCGAGCAGCCCGAAGCCGGTATTGACGCCGTAAACCGTCTCGCCGCTGGCGACGATCCGCTCG
>DASWTR010000282.1:0-5993 GCA_036402035.1 Sphingomicrobium sp. | reverse complement strand
TGGGCGGGTGGCGATTTCCTTCCCCGCCTCGGCGACGCCGATGATGACGCTGGTGCCCCAGCCGCGGTGGCAGCATTCGAGCGCGGTACGCATCACCTCGGTGTTGCCGGTCGCGTCGAACGTATAGTCGGCGCCGCCGTCGGTCAGCTCTACGATCTTGGCGACGATCTGATCGCGCGACATCCCCTTGGTGTTGAGGAAGTCGGTCATTCCGAACTGGCGGCCCCATTCCTCGCGTGCCGGGTTGATGTCGACGCCGATGATCCGGTTGGCGCCGACCATCTTGGCGCCCTGGATGACGGTGAGTCCGATCCCGCCAAGCCCGAACACCACGACGTTGGCGCCCGGCTCGACCTTGGCCGTCTTGACCACCGCGCCGACGCCGGTGGTGACACCGCAGCCGATGTAGCAGCTGGTCTTGAACGGCGCATCCTCACGGATTTTGGCGACCGCGATCTCCGGCAGGACGGTGAAATTCGAAAAGGTCGAGCAGCCCATGTAGTGATAGATGGTCTGCCCTTTGTAGCTGAACCGGCTGGTCCCGTCGGGCATCAGCCCCTTGCCCTGGGTCGCGCGGATCGCGGTGCAGAGATTGGTCTTGCCGCTGAGGCACGACTTACACTGGCGGCATTCCGGTGTGTAGAGCGGGATGACGTGATCGCCCGGCTTCACACTGGTGACGCCCGCCCCGACTTCGCGGACTACGCCCGCGCCTTCGTGCCCCAGGATCGACGGGAACAGCCCCTCACTGTCGAACCCGTCGAGCGTATAAGCGTCGGTATGACAGATGCCGGTCGCCATGATCTCGACCAGCACTTCGCCCGCCTTGGGGCCTTCGAGGTCCAGCTCGACGATCTCGAGCGGCTGCTTGGCTTCGAAGGCGACGGCGGCGCGGGTCTTCATGGGTCGATTTCCTCCCTGCTTTGCGCACCGCCTTGCCACCTCTATTCGCTTCGGCCAAGCAGGGAAAAAGAGGAAAAGCGATGGGCTGGGCGACGGGACGGCATGCACTGATCACGGGGGGCGGTACCGGCATCGGTGCGGCAACGGCCAGAGCACTGGCCGCGGAGGGCGCCGAGGTCACGCTGATCGGCCGGCGGCGGGAACCGCTGGAACTGGTCGCGAGCGAAATCGGCGGCACAGTGATCGCCTGCGACGTGACCGACCGGGCCGCGCTGGACACGGCGTTCAAGGATGCCCGCGCCGCCAACGGCCCGCTCGATTATGTCGTCCTCAATGCCGGGATTGGCGACAGCGCGCCGTTCCAGCGCACAGGTCGCGATGCCTGGGACCGGATCATCGCCACCAACTTGACCAGCCTGTTCGACGGCGTCCAGCTGGCGCTGCCCGACCTGCTCGAAGGCGAGGACAAGAGGCTGGTGATCGTCGCTTCGGTCGCGGGCCTCAAAGGCGCGCCCTATGCGGCGCCCTATGCCGCGTCCAAGCATGGCGCGGTCGGCCTGGCCAAAAGCCTGGCGCTGGAGTTCGCCAAGACCAACCTGACGGTCAACGCGGTCTGCCCCGCCTTCGTCGACACGCCGATGGTCGAGCAGAGCGCCGAGCGGATCCAGCGCGCGACGGGGCGCACCGGCGACGAAGCGCGTGGTGCGCTCGCCGCAATGAACGCCAATGGCCGGTTCGTGACATCGGAGGAAGTCGCCGCGACGATCGCCTTCCTATGCCGACCGGACAGCCGATCGATCACCGGCGCCTGTCTGACCATCGACGGTGGAACCACCGCATGAGCATCGATCCCAACGGCCTGGAGCCCAGCCATTTCCTGTGGGACTTTGACGGCGACGTCGCGACCATCACGCTCAACCGGCCCGAGAAGAAGAATCCGCTGACCTTCGACAGCTATGCCGAGCTGCGCGACCTGTTCTGCGAGCTGGAGCATACGCCGGCGGTGAAGTGCGTCGTTATCACGGGCGCGGGCGGCAATTTCTGCTCGGGCGGCGACGTGCATGACATTATCGGCCCGCTGACCCGAATGGACGACAGCGGGCTGCTGCAGTTCACTCGGATGACCGGCGACCTGGTCCGGATGATGCGCAATTGTCCACAGCCGATCGTCGCTGCGGTCGAAGGCATCTGCGCCGGCGCGGGCGCGATCATTGCCATGGCCAGCGATCTGCGGCTGGCGGCACCGGACGCGAAGACGGCCTTCCTGTTCACGCGCGTCGGCCTCAGCGGTGCCGACATGGGGGCGTGCGCCATATTGCCGCGGATTATCGGCCACGGCCGTGCGGCGGAACTGCTGTTCACCGGCCGGTCGATGAGCGCGGAGGAAGGGGAACGGTGGGGCTTCTTCAGTCGCATCGTCGACGATGTGCAGGCCGAGGCGCTGGCGCTGGCGCGAAGCCTCGCCAGCGGTCCGGTGCAGGCGCATTACATGACTAAGAAGCAACTCGACGCCGAATGGCATGTATCGATCGAAACGGCGCTCGACATGGAAGCCGAGGCCCAGGCCGAGTGTATGAAGACGAACGATTTCCGCCGTGCTTATGAGGCTTTCGCCAACAAGCGGAAGCCGGAGTTCCAGGGTGACTGACTGGCTCGACTGGCCGTTCCTGGAGGATCGGCATCGCGAGCTTCATGCGCGGCTGGTAGACTGGTGCGGACAGAATATCGGTGAGCATCCTGATGAGGATGTGGATTCGGCATGCCGGTCGCTGGTCGCTGCATTGGGATCAGCGGGGTTCCTCAAACTGTGCGTGGCTGACGGCCAGAAAATGCCCGACGTCCGCAGCTTGGCACTCACCCGCGCAATGCTCTCCAGCTGTTCGGGACTCGCCGATTTCGCCTTTGCGATGCAAGGCCTCGGCTCCGGCGCCATCAGCCTATTTGGCAGCGACGCGCAGAAATCCGAATGGCTGCCGGGCGTCGCCTCAGGCCAAGCCATCGCTGCCTATGCGCTGACCGAGCCGGAGACTGGTAGCGACGCGGCCAACATCGCGATGAGCGCCGAGCGTGACGGCGATAGCTGGGTGCTGACCGGAGAGAAAAGCTACATCAGCAATGGCACGATCGCCGATGTACTGACGGTCTTCGCGCGGACCGGCTCGATCGAGGACGGCGCCCGCGGAATCAGCGCCTTCGTCGTTCGCGGCGACGATCCCGGACTAACCGTGGCGGAGCGCATCGAGGTGATCGCCCCCCATCCGCTTGCTCGTCTGAAATTCGACAAGGTGCGCGCAGACATGCTTGGCAGCCAGGGCGACGGTTTCAGGATCGCCATGCAGACGCTCAATCTGTTTCGGGTCACGGTCGGCGCGGCGGCGGTCGGCTTCGCGTCACGGGCGTTCAATGAAGCGATCAAATTCGCCATGACCCGCAAGCTCGGCAGCGGTACGCTGGCCGACAATGCGGTGACCCAGGAGAAGCTGGCGGAGATGGCGCTGGCGATCGACGCCTCGGCGCTGCTCATCGCCCGTGCCGCTTGGCAGCAGGACATGGGCCGCGCCGACAACCGCCGCGCCGCGGCCATGGCCAAGCTCCACGCCACCGATGAAGCGCAGAAGGTGATCGACATGGCGGTGCAAATGCATGGCGGCCTGGGCGTCACCAAGGGCGCCAAGGTCGAGGAACTGTACCGCGAGATTCGCGCCTTGCGCATCTACGAAGGCGCGAGCGAGGTTCAGAAGATGATCATCGCCCGCGATCTGCTAAAAGAGCGCTCGCAATGAAGCCCCTGCTTCCCCACGGCTGGCCGCGGCCCAAGGGCTATTCCAACGGCATCAGCGCGCGCGGCCGGACGATTTACACCGCCGGCGTCGTTGGCTGGGACGAGCAGGAGAAGTTCACCTCCAACACCCTGCCCGGGCAGTTCGAGCAGGTGCTGAAGAATATCGTCGCGATCCTGGCGGTGGACGGCGCGGGGCCGGAGCATCTCGTCCGCCTGACCTGCTACGTCACCAGCATCGAAGCCTATCTCGCTTCGCTGGCCGAGATCGGCGAGGCGTGGCAGCGGACCATCGGCCGCCACTATCCGGCGATGGCGCTGGTCGAGGTGGTCCGGCTGGTCGAGCCGCAAGCGATGGTCGAGATCGAAGCGACGGCGGTGGTGGAGGAATGAGCGGCTACGACAGCTTTGTCCGCGATCGCCTACCGCCGCCGGAAGAACAGCCAGAATTCCTCCTGCTCGATTATCCCGAACGCCTCAACGCCGCGGCGGAGCTGCTGAAAGGCGGCAAGCCCGACGACCTCGCCATCACCAACGCCCATGGCCGCTGGACCTATGCCGAGCTCGACAACTTCTCGGGCCGCATCGCCCGCCTGCTGGTCGAGGAGAAAGGCCTCGCCCCTGGCAACCGCGTGCTGCTTCGCGGGCCTAATGGCTATACCTTGTTCGCCGCCTGGCTTGGCGTGCTCAAGGCCGGCGGGGTGTGCGTCACCACCATGCCGTTGCTCCGCCCCGGCGAGATCGCCACGGTGATCGACACCGCCGAGATCAGCCATGCGATCGTCGACAGCCGTTTCATCGGAGACTTTCGTGCCGGTGCCGACCAGACGCGCTGGATCAAGCATCTCGTCAAATATGACGGCGACTATGGCAAGGGCGAGCTGGAGACGCGGTGCGCGGTCCTGGAGCCGCTGCCATCGGTCGACACCGGCCGCGACGACCCGGCGCTGATCGCCTTCACCAGCGGCACCACCGGCATCCCCAAGGGCTGCGTCCAGTTCCACCGCGATATCCTCGCGCCATGCGACACGTTCGCGAAGGCGCACTTCCGCATGGGCCCGGGCGACATCGTCATGACCAGCGCGCCGATCGCCTTCACCTTCGGACTGGGCGCAACCCTGATGTTCCCGCTGCGCTTCGGCGCCGGGACCGCGACAATCGAGCAGCCCTCGCCGCCGGCGATGCTGGAGGCAATCGCGAAGTTCGGCGTCACCCACCTCGCGACCGCGCCCACCGCCTATAAGGCGATGCTGTCGCAGCCTGGACTAGACGAGGCGCTGAGGACGCTGAAGTGCTGCCTGTCCGCCGGCGAGCATCTGCCCAAGGCGGTATGGGAGGCGTGGAAGGAGCGCACTGGCATCTCGATCGTCGATGGCATCGGCTCGACCGAGATGATGCACATTTTCATTTCCGAGAGCGGCGACGCGATCCGCCCCGGCTCCACCGGCCGTGTCGTGCCGGCCTATGAAGCGACCGTACTCGACGAGGACGGTCAGCCAATGACCGAGGGCGAGGGCCGGCTGGCGATCAAGGGCCCGACCGGCTGCCGCTACCTCGATGACCGGCGTCAGCTCCATTACGTCAAAGACGGCTGGAACCTGACCGGCGACACTTACCGCAAGGACGCCGACGGCTATTTCTGGTACGTCGCGCGCAGCGACGACATGATCGTCAGCTCCGGCTACAACATCGGCGCGCCCGAAGTGGAGAACGCCCTGCTCGCCCACCCGGCTGTGGCGGAATGCGCGGTGATCGGCGTCCCCTGCCCGGAACGCGGCCAGAAGGTGAAAGCGTTCATCGTCGCGGCGGCCAATGTGGCGCCGGACGATGCGCTGATTTCGGAACTAAAGAATTTCGTCAAAGCAACGATTGCGCCTTACAAATATCCCCGCGAAATCGAGTTCGTCGACGCGCTGCCGAAGACGGCGACGGGGAAACTGCGAAGGGTGGAATTGAGGAATCGCGAAACCCTCAGGCGACCACCCAAAAGGCTACGGCTGCCAGCAATCCAAGAATGATCAACAACAACCAGCGAGGCACAGGACGGCTTTCCAGTTGCTCGCGCTCCCCTGTTTCGACAAATCGCCTTATCTCGGCACGCTGGGTTTCGGCATAGGCGCTATCCCTTTGCCGAATGTCTGAATCATCAAGATAGTGAAATACGAGGTGTGGAGGATCGTACTCCGATGCTTGTGCGAGCCGTTGGTCTAGATCAGCGCTGAGTTGCTGAACTCGCGTCCAATCGACGGGATCAGCGCCTTCCAGGTCTAAAATGGCTCGGAGTAGCTGGCGGAGTTCAGCGTCATCCATG
>DASWTR010000281.1:0-2028 GCA_036402035.1 Sphingomicrobium sp. | reverse complement strand
CGCCATCGCCTCGTGGGACCGGGCGCAGGCCATCATGTAGCTTTCCGCGCCGGCTTCGCCGAGCCGAAGACTGAGTGCGGATACGTCGTCAGTCAGCCGCTGGTCACGCTCCGCTTCGGCTCTTTCGAGCATGCTGGCGAGCGTACGTCGGGCCAGCTCATGCTCCGCCCTGCCCTCGATCGGCCGGAAGCCTGGTGCGATGCCGGCTTCGGCCGGAAAGGAAGCCAGCAAGGTTTGCGCGAAGCTGTGGATGGTCTGGATGCGCAGGCCGCCACCCGGCGCGTCGAGCACTTCCGCGAACAGACGCCGTGCGCGCTCAACCGCGGGCGGGCTATTATCCTCGCCGAGCGCAAACAATTCTTTCTTCAACGCTTCGTCGGGCAGCCGCACCCAATGCGCCAGCCGCTCGCCGAGGCGGTTGGCCATTTCCGCCGCTCCGGCCTTGGTGAAGGCCAAACAGAGGATAGTGGCGGGCGGCGTGCCGCGCAGCAGCAGGCGCAGCACGCGCGAGGTGAGGACATGGGTTTTGCCGGTGCCGGCCGAGGCCGACAGCGCGGCGTGGACCAGCGGATCGGACGCGTCTGCCTGGGCGCCTTCCAGCGGGTGGAACGGGTTCAGCCGGCGGCGCACGGAACCTCCCTTTCCAACCGGCGCTGTTGCGCATAGGGACGAGCCCCGCAGCCAAGCGAGAGGAATGAATGAGCGACACCAGCAACGACGACGAAGGCAGGCGCGGCGACGAACGGCGGGCCAAGCTGGTGAAGGCCGGGGTCGCGGTCGGGATCGGCTCTGCGGCGATCGTCGCGGCCCTGCTCTACGCGTCGACCGTCAAGAAGAAGCCGAAGCGAAACCCGCCTACCGGCGGCGCGACCGACTAGGCTATTCACGACCGTACCACTCCTCCAGCCGCATCAGCTGGTCGTAATCCTCATACGGAGCATAGGCGGGGTTGAGCTTGGCCTGGAACGGCTCTTCGCCCAGCAGCCATTTGGCTGCAGCATCGGCGAAATGGGCATAGGCACGGTTTACGAATGCTTCGGGACCGTCGTCGCCGTCAGGTGACTGTCGGTAGCCGATGCGGCCATTTTTCTTGGCTAACGACCAATATTCATGAGCCCCTGCATCACCTTTGACACCATCGAAACCTCCGTCACGAGCGATCAGCGCGAGCAGGCCGAGTTGCAAGGCGAAGCCCTCTGCCACGGCCCTTTTTGCGGGGGCCTGACCAGTCTTATAGTCGACAATGGCGAGCCTCCCGTCGGGCAGCCGGTCGATCCGATCGACCTTGCCGAACAGTGTGACGCCCGCGACTTCGGCTTCGCCGAACTCCTCAGCCACCACAGGCTCGCGCCCCTCGGACCGATCCTTGGCTGCCTCGCACGCGATCCAGTCGATCGCCTCCATCAGCCGCGGCGACCATAGCGCGCGGAGCATCGGATGGATGGCATCGTCGGCGATCATTGCTTCGGCTCTGGCCTTCAGCTTGGCGGGATCGCAGCCATCTTGCTTGAACCAGGCTTCCAGCACCTCATGCACCGCCGTTCCCTTCCAGGCCGCGTGATGTTCGGCATCGACCGGATCCTCGGGCCGCAACCTGAGGATTGCCTTAGCGTAGAAGGCGAAGGGATCGGCCTTCAGGCGGTCGAGGTCGGTCACCGCGATACGCTTCGGACGAGCCTCGATCGGAGGCTGGGGCGCAGGCCGCGATGCAGGTTCGACCTCGTCGCTGCTCTCCAACGCATGCGCTAGGCGCTCCAGCCGCTGATCGCGAGTTACTCCGCCGGTCATCGCCTGGAGCCGCAGCCACAAGCGCGATGCCACGGTTGGCGACCGACTGTCGCGGCGAGCGCGGGTCAGTAGCACGCGCGGTGCGCCGAGCGCGCTCATGAAGTCATGGGCGGCCAGGCCAGTACGGAACTCCAGACCCGGCAAGCCGAGTGCTCGCCGAATTTGCGGGGCAAGCCAGGGATCGGGGCTTGGGAATGACGGCCAGACGCCCTCGTTCATCCCGCCGAGGATCATCAGGTC
>DASWTR010000280.1:0-3970 GCA_036402035.1 Sphingomicrobium sp. | reverse complement strand
CTTGAACCGTTCTGCAGTTCGCTCCGGATCGTTCCAATAGCCTTGGGCCACCAGAGGCCCCGCATGGACCAGCTCCCCCTCCTCGCCCGGCGCGGCTTCGCTGCCGTCCTCACGGACGACCATCAGCTCGGCGAAGGGGATGGCAGTGCCGACGCTGTCCGGATGCGCATCGACCAGCGCGGGATCGAGGGTCGATGAGCGGAAGGCTTCGGTGAGGCCGTACCTCAGGTGCAGCTTCGCCTGCGGGAAGATGGTCCGCAAGCGGCGGATCAGCGGCTCGGGCAAATGACCGCCGCTGTTGGTCAGGGTTCGCAAGCTCTGGCCGGCCTCGCCCCAATGCTGTTCGGCCAGTTGCAGCCACAGCGGCGGAACGCCGGCCAGCACGGTGACGTCATGACGTCCCACCGCGCGGATCACATCGCGGGGCAGCAGATAGTCGAAGCCGATCACGCAGCCGCCTGCAGCCCAGGTCGAAAGCAACTGGTTCTGGCCATAGTCGAACGCCAGGGGCAACACTGCCAGCGTGCGGTCGTCCGATTTCAAGCCGAGGTAGTGAGCAACGCTGATCGCCCCGAGCCACAGGTTGGCATGACTCAGCATCACCCCCTTGGGCCGGCCGGTCGAGCCTGACGTGTAAAGCAAAGCGACCAAATCATTCGGATCGTGCGACGAAGGCGACAGCGCCTCATCTCCGCCGCGCCAATCCTCGAGTGCGACAGCCTTGGCCTCCGCAACATCCCCCGGCTGCAAGCTCTCCAGTCGCGCCCGGTTGGCGATCAGCAGCCTAGCGCCGCTGTCGGCCAGGATATGCGCCGCCTGCGCATGCTTCAGCACCGGGTTGATCGGAACATGGACCAGCCCCGCGCGCGCCGCGGCGAGCGGCATGACGCAGGCCAGCCTGGTCTTGCCCATCCAGGTTGCGACCCGGTCGCCCGGACGGAGGCCGTTCGCCAGCAGGGCCGAGGCAGTACGTCCGACCGCCTCCTCCAGCTGCGCATAGGTCAGCCGCTCCTCGCCGGCGAGCAGCGCGTCGGTTTCCGGCGTGCCGCGCAGCGTCAGATGATCGAGCGGATAGAGCGTCGGGTCCGGGCCATTCACTTGCCTCGCCTAGCCCGGCTCATGCTGCACTGCAAAGCTTGCCACTATTGCGCTCTTTCCCTACGGGCGCGCCAACGGTGACCACGGGGGTACGCAGAGTGAAATTGGACGATCGCGAGGAAGTCGAAGCGACCGTACGGGCTCTCCTGGTGGACGTGCTTGGTCTCGACCCGGCCCGGGTCGCCAAGTTCGATGACGATACCGAGCTGTTCGGGGCCCTTCCCGAGCTAGATTCCATGGCGGTTGCGACCCTGCTCACCGAGATGGAGGAGCGGCTCGGAATCCTGATCGAGGATGACGATGTCGAGGCCGAGGATTTGATGACCTTCGGCCGGCTGGTGTCGTTGGCGGAGCGCCTGTCGCTGACTTGAACCTTGTAACAAAACCGTCATTTTTGTTGCGGGCAGCAGCCCGGCGCACTAGTGGCGATGGTTCCTGACGCGACCTTCCAGCGACTGCTCAACAGGGGGTTAGAGCCATCCGCCAAATCGCTGCCTTGCCCTATCGCAATGTCGGACGCGGCCTGCGCGCGCCCGTCCAGGTGCTGCTGGTCACGTCGCGCGAATCCCGACGGTGGGTGATCCCCAAGGGCAATTTCGGCAACAGCGTCTCGCCGCACGCCGCGGCCGCCCAGGAGGCGGAGGAGGAAGCCGGCGTGCGCGGAGCGGTCTGTCCGACCCCGCTCGGCACCTATCGCTACCGCAAGCGCAAGGGGAGCGGCGCGTCCTTGATGGCCGACGTCGAAGTGTTCCCGCTGGCGGTCAGCGAGGAGCTGTCCGACTGGAAGGAAAAGAAGCAGCGCGAGCGGCGCTGGTTTCCGCTCGGCGAAGCCGCGAACGCGGTCGAGGAGCCGGACCTGCGCGACCTCATCCGCTCCTTCAACGCCAGTGAATTCAACCAGGCGGCGCAACGGGCGACAATGCTCGGCGTCGTCGCCGAGAAATCGAAGGTAGGGCCGATGTTTGCCTGGTTCCAACGCCTGCTGCCCAAGACCGGCGGCTTCTTCGAGCTGTTCGAGGCGCATTCGGTAGCGATTACCGGCGCCGCGGACGCGATGGGCCGGCTGATCCAGGGCGGTCCGGCGATGCATGAGAATGCCCGCGAGATTTTCGAGCGGGAGCACGACGCCGACCAGATCATCCGACAGGTTTTGAAGACCGTTCGCGAGACGTTCCTGACCCCGTTCGATCGCAGCGCCATCACCGCGCTGATCAACGCGATGGACGATGCAATCGACGAAATGCAGGCGGCGGCCTCGGCAGTCGAACTCTATGAGGTCACCGAGTTCAACCAGGAAATGAAAGATATGGCGGCAATCATCGTCGATTCCGCCCGCCTGGTGGCCGAGGCCATGCCGCTGCTGCGCAATGTCGGTGCCAACGGCAATCGCCTGCACGAGCTGACCGAACGGCTGGTCCGAATGGAAGGCCATGCCGACGACATCCACGCGACCGGCCTCAAGGCGGCCTTCCAATCGCATCGCAACGGCGACGCGATCGACTTCGTCGTCCGCCGCGAGATCTTCAAGCATCTCGAGCGGATCGTCGATGCCTTCGAGGACGTCGCCAACGTCATCGACGGCATCGTCATCGATCATAGCTAAGGCGCACTGGTGCACGAACTCGCCCTGCCGCTGCTCGTCGGGCTGATCGTCCTGGCGCTGGCGTTCGATTTCCTAAACGGCCTGCACGACGCGGCGAACTCGATCGCGACGGTGGTCGCGACCAAGCTGCTCGGGCCGGTCCAGGCCGTGGCCTTCGCCGCCTTCTTCAACTTTGCCGCTTACTTCCTCACGCTCGCCTGGCCGCAGCTTCATGCGGTCGCAGACACGATCGGCAAGGGCCTGATCGACAAGGATTTGGTCACGCCCTCGGTGGTGTTCGGGGCGCTGGTCGGGGCGATGTTCTGGAACGTGGTCACCTGGCTGAAGGGCATTCCTTCCTCGTCGAGCCACGCGCTGGTCGGGGGCATCGTCGGTGCCGGCGTCGCCCATGCCGGCCTGACCGGCATCCAGTGGACCGGACTTAACAAAACCCTGCTGGCAATTGTCCTATCGCCGACGCTGGGCATGATCCTTTCGATGATCATCATGCTGGCGTCGAGCTGGCTGCTGGTGAAGGCTTCCGCGCGCGGCGCAGAGCGAGTCATGCGCTCGTTGCACCTCGTCTCCTCGGCCGCCTATTCGCTGAGCCACGGGCTGAACGATGCCCAGAAGACGATGGGGATCATTACCGTTCTGCTCTATTCGACCGGCTATCTGAGCGGCGATTTCGAAGTGCCGCACTGGGTGGCGATCAGCTGCTACATCGCGATCGGCCTCGGCACGTTGATGGGCGGCTGGAAGATCATCGAGACGATGGGCAGCCGGATCACCAAGCTGTCCCAGCATCAGGGGTTCAGCGCGTCGACGGGCGGGTCGATCATGATCTTCACTGCCAGCGTGCTCGGCATCCCCGTGTCGACCACACACACTATCACCGGCTGCATCATCGGGGCGGGCGTGGCGCGCCGCGCTTCAGCGGTGCGCTGGGGCGTCGCCCGCAACGTCGTCACCGCGTGGGTGATCACCATCCCGGCTTCGGCCAGCGTCGCCGCCTTTTTCTATTGGCTGACCACGCTGTTCGCGTGAGGCCATGCTGGACCTGCCGCCGCCAGACCCCGGGATCGAAGTCTCCGTTGCCAGCCGCGGCATGTCGAAGGGCATTGCCCAGTCCGAAGGGCCGCAGCTGACCGCCAAGCCCTTCGTCAAGCTCGGCAACGTGCAGGTGGGTGCACAATGGAAGAATGTGAGCTCCTCGGCGGCCAGCGGCGAAGGCGCCATCTTCGCGGGCATCAGCCGCGAAGTCGCGAAATTCCAACTCAGCCTGCAGGC
>DASWTR010000279.1:0-2236 GCA_036402035.1 Sphingomicrobium sp. | reverse complement strand
GGTCAACGAGCCGACCGCCAAGGTGACGTTGGTGCAGGAGGTTGAAACCCTGAAGCTCTATCTCGAGATAGAGAAGATGCGGTTCGAAGATCGCCTGAGGCCGCATTTCAAGATCGACGGGGACACGATCGGGGCGCGGCTTCCGTCGCTATTGCTGCAGCCGCTGATCGAGAATGCGATCAAATATGCGGTCACTCCGGCGGAACATGGGGCCGACATCTGGATTACCGCTCATCGTGAAGGGCGCGCCGTCAGGATCGAGGTCGCCGACAGCGGGCCGGGGCCGGGCGGCGCCGCGGTCGATGCTCAGTCGACGGGGGTCGGCCTGGCGAACATCCAGGACCGTCTGGCGCAAGCCTATGGTCCGGCACATGGCTTTTCCACGCGAACGAACGAACATGGGGGCTTTAGCGTTATCATCGAAATTCCGCTCGAAACCGATCAAAAGGATCATTCATGACCATTCGCACCATCCTCGTTGACGACGAGCCGCTGGCCACCCAGGGGCTTCGCCTGCGCCTCGAGGCGCATGAGGACGTGGACATCGTCGCCACCGCCGCCAATGGGCGCGAAGCGATCCGCGCGATCAAGACCCACAAACCGGACCTGGTGTTCCTCGACATCCAGATGCCCGGCTTCGACGGCTTCTCGGTGATCCAGGGACTGATGGAGGTCGAGCCGCCTTTGTTCGTATTCGTCACCGCCTACAATGAACATGCCCTCCGAGCATTTGAGGTGCAGGCGGTCGATTATCTGGAAAAGCCGGTCGAAGAGGACCGGCTGGCGGCGACGCTCGACCGGGTCCGCCAGCGGCTGGCCGAGAAACGCGGCGCCGAAGAGGCCGAGCGTCTAAAGGAAGCGCTGGCCGAGCACGCGCCGGAAGCCGCCGAAGAGCTGGCCGGGGACATGCCCGAAGCGCCGTCCGCCAACCGGTTCGAGAAGATGATCAACATCCGCGATCAGGGCCAGATTTTCCGGGTCGACGTCGACACGATCGAGCGGATCGACGCCGCCGGCGACTATATGTGCATCCAGACCGGCGAGAATACGCTGATCCTGCGCGAGACGATGAAGGATCTGGAAAAGCGGCTCGACCCGCGCCGCTTCCAGCGGGTCCACCGCTCGACGATCGTCAACCTCGATCTGGTCCGGCAGGTCAAGCCGCACACCAACGGCGAATGCTTCCTGGTGCTGGATTCAGGCGCGCAGGTGAAGGTGTCGCGCAGCTACCGGGATGTGGTCGCGCGTTTCGTGCACTGACCTGCCGTTCGTCGAAGCGGGTTTGAGCGCGAGCCCCTGACCGCTAGGACAGGGCCATGACCAAGACCCGCTGGCTTGCCGCCGCTTCCGCCCTGACCCTGCTCACCCTTGCTGCCTGCGAGGTATCGCAGCCAAGCGGCGCCGCCGCCGCCGCGAATGAGACCACGGCGACCGAAACCGATGGCCTGGCCAAGCTGGCGCGGATCGACATGGCGGTGGACACCGGCTTCCTCACCGCCGAGGAACGCGAGGTGGTCAACCTGCTGATGCAGGCATCCGCCCTGATGAGCGAGATCTACAAACGCCAGACGACTCCGGATTACGACCGGCTGCGGGCCGAGGTCGCGGCGAAGAATGAGCCGGCGCTGCTCGACAAGTTCGACGCCTTCTTCGGGCCGTGGGATCCGGTCAACGACAATGCGCCCTTCTTCGGCGGCAAGCCCAAGCCGGCCGGAGCCGGCTTCTATCCGGCTGACCTGACCAAGGAAGAGTTCGACCGCTACCTTGCCGCCAATCCGGGTGAGGCTGCCGAGCTGACCGACCCCTATACGGTGGTCAAGCGGCAGGGGGACAGACTGGTCGCGGTGCCCTATTCGGTCGAATATAAGCAGTGGCTGGAGCCGGCGGCGAAGCTGCTCGAGCAGGCGGCGGCCCGGACCAGCAATGCCAGCCTCAAGAAATTCCTGACGCTTCGCGCACAGGCGTTCCGGACGGACGATTATTATCAGTCGGAGCTGGCCTGGATGGACCTCACCGGCACGCCGATCGAAATCGCGATCGGTCCCTACGAAGTCTACACCGACACGCTCTACGGCCGGAAGACCGCGTTCGAATCCTATCTGACGCTCAAGGACCCCAAGGAATCCGCCGCGCTCGACCTGTACAAGGGCGAGCTGCGCGGCATGGAAGCCAATCTCCCGGTCGAGGAACGCTACAAGAATTTCCAGCGCGGATTTGAATCGCCGATCGTGGTCGC
>DASWTR010000278.1:0-2933 GCA_036402035.1 Sphingomicrobium sp. | reverse complement strand
GCGCGCAGCTGCAGGCCGAAGTCGGACATCTTGCCCTTGCGGCGCTGGCCGTGCTGGCCGGGACCATATTCGCGGCGGTTGACCGGGCTCTTCGGGCGACCGAAGACATTCTCGCCCATGCGGCGGTCGAGTTTATACTTGGCGCTGCTGCGCTTCGACATGATGATACTCCAATTGCGTTTCCATGCTCCCTGGGGCCGCGCTGCTGATCCGTTGCTGGAGGCAGGGCCACCGCTTCACCAGGGGTGCGGGGCCAATTGCGAGCGGGGCGCCTAGCCGGGGAGGGGCGAAAGGTCAAGCTTTGCAACCGGTCCCGGCTTTGGCATGGGCGGGCCATGACCGAGATCCGCGATCCCGCCGACTGCACCACCATGGCTGAGGTCCGCGCCGGCGTCGACGACATCGACCGGCGCGTCGTTGCGCTGCTGCAGAGGCGGTTCGGCTATATGGACGCAGCTGCCCGCATCAAGCCCGACCGGTCGGCGGTGCGCGACGAATGGCGCAAGGCCGACGTGCTGGCCAAAATCGATGCGGCGGCGGCTGAGCTGGGCGTCGACCGCGCGCTAGTGGCACGGCTGTACGAGGATCTTATCGAAACCTCGATCGCCCATGAGCTCGACGAATTCGACCGGACGCGCGGCTAGCCGCTGCGGCCGAATTACTGACGGCCATTGCGGCGGTACTCGATTTCACCCGTGTCGCGCGCCTTCCATTGGGCGGCGGTCAGACAAGTCCGCTTGGAACCGAGGCGCGATTCGGTGGCCATGTCGCGCTTGCAGATCTTCTTTTCTTCCTTCGGCGCCTCAACGGCCGTGGGGGCCTCGGTCGTAGTGGTGGTCGCAGTCGCGGCGCCCGTTTCGGCGGCGAGCAACATTACGCTGAACAATACGGTGATCATCTGACATCCCATGAAAAAATGCTGTGAGCGCCGGGCTTTAAGCGAGGCTCGGCAGATATTTAAAGACGATTTTTCAGTTTTTCGACGAACGGCGGTCGGCCAGCGCGCGGATCACGCCGCGCAACGCCTGGATTTCCCGGCTCGACCATTGGGGTTTCGTGAGGATGGTGCGTAACGTCATCTTGGTCGCCTCGACGCGGTTCGGCGGGAAGAAATAGCCCGCTTCGCCGAGCGAACCTTCGAGCTGCCCGATCAGACCCTCCAGCTCACCCATCGGGGCCGGCGGTTCCAGTTCGCGTTCGGTCGGCTTGGCCAGCGCCGCGCCGCGCGACCATTCATAAGCCAGCAGGATCACCGCCTGGGCGAGGTTAAGGCTGCCGAACTCCGGGTTGATCGGCACCGTGACAATGCGGTTGGCGAGGGCTACGTCTTCGGTTTCCAAGCCGGAGCGTTCTGGACCGAACAGAATGGCGGATCGTCCGCCCGCTTCGTGAATCTCGTTCGCCATTTCCGCCGGATCAATCGCGGCGATGACTAGGTCGCGGCGGCGGACGGTCGAAGCGAACACCAGGCTGCAGTCGGCGACGGCTTCGGCAGTCGTGTCGAAGACCTGGGCATTTTCGAGCACGGTATCGGCGCCGCTCGCCGCGGGCCCGGCATCGGCATTGGGCCATCCATCGCGCGGGGCGACCAGGCGGAGCTCGGTTAGGCCGAAATTGAGCATCGCCCGCGCCGCCTTGCCGATGTTTTGCCCGAGCTGGGGGCGGACGAGGACGATGACCGGCGGTGGGGCGGTCATAGCAGCTTGTTGTGCCCTGGCGGCACCGCTTCCTTTTCGACCCGCTCAGCGATTTCGGCGAAGTCGCCCGGTTCGCTGAAGTCCTTGTAGATGCTGGCGAAGCGGATGTAGGCGACATGGTCGAGCGCCTTGAGGCCGGCCATCACCGCCTCGCCGATCTTCACCGACGAGACTTCGTCGCCCATCGTCTCCATCTGGCGCTGCACGCCGCTAATCAGCTGGTCGACCTTGGCCGGGTCGATGTCGCGCTTGCGGCAGCTGTGGCTAATCGCCCGCTCCAGCTTGGCCCGGTCGAACGGCTCGCGCTTGCCGTCCTTCTTGATCACGGTGAGGTCGCGGATGTGGACCCGCTCGAAGGTCGTGAAGCGCGCGCCGCAGCCTTCGCATTGCCGCCGCCGCCGGATCGCCGCCCCGTCCTCGGACGGGCGGCTGTCCTTCACCTGGCTGTCTTCATGCGCGCAGAAGGGACAACGCAATCGTCAGCCCTCGTAGATCGGGAAGCGGGCGCACAGCGCGCGGACTCGTTCGTTGACGGACCGCTCGACTTCGCCGTTGCCGTCGACGCCATTCTGCTGAAGCCCGTCCAGCACGTCGGCGACCATGTCGGCGATGTCGCGGAACTCCGCCTCGCCAAAGCCGCGGGTGGTCCCGGCGGGCGAACCGACGCGGATGCCGCTGGTCTGCACGGGCGGGAGCGGATCGAATGGTACCCCATTCTTGTTGCAGGTGATGCCGGCATGCTCGAGGCTCTGGTCGGCGTCCTTGCCGGTCAGGCCGAGCGGACGCAGGTCGACCAGCGCGAGGTGGGTGTCGGTGCCGCCCGCGACCAGGTCCGCCCCGCGCTCCTTGAGGCGGTTGGCGAGGGTCTGGGCGTTCCTGATCACCGCCTTGGCATAGGTCTTGAAGCCCGGCTCCAGCGCCTCGCCGAAGGCAACCGCCTTGGCGGCGATGACATGCCTCAGCGGGCCGCCCTGGAGGCCGGGGAAGACCGCCGAATTGACCTTCTTCGCGATCGCCTCATCGTCGGTCAGCACCATTCCGCCGCGCGGTCCGCGAAGGGTCGTGTGCGGGGTGGTCGTGACGACGTGCGCAGGGCCAAACGGAGAGGGGTGCTCGCCCGCGGCCACGAGCCCGGCGAAGTGCGCCATGTCGACGAAGAGGTACGCGCCAACCTCATCCGCGATCTGCCGGAAGCGGGCGAAGTCGAGGTGGCGCGGATAGGCCGAGCCGCCGGCA
>DASWTR010000277.1:0-17308 GCA_036402035.1 Sphingomicrobium sp. | reverse complement strand
ACAGCGGCGCTATCCGCTTCGAGGACCCGCGCGTGCCGATGATGATGGCCGCTCCTGTCCGAAACGAGGATGCGCCGGAGGAGCTTCGTCCCTTCCTCAGCGTGTCGCCCCGCCCCGGCCTGTTGCTGTTGTGGGAAAGCTGGCTGCGTCACGAGGTGCTACCTAGCCGCGCCAAGGCGGACCGGCTCAGCATCAGCTTCAATTTCGCCTGAACCCCCGCTAAGGGCGGCGAAACTCTTTCCCTTCAGGACGACCAATGGGCTTTAAATGCGGCATCGTCGGCCTGCCGAACGTCGGCAAGTCGACCCTCTTCAACGCGCTGACCGAGACGCAGGCGGCGCAGGCGGCCAACTATCCCTTCTGCACGATCGAGCCCAATGTCGGTCAGGTCGCGGTACCCGATCCGCGACTGGACAAGCTCGCCGCCATCGCCGGCTCGGCCAAGATCATCCCGACCCAGCTGGCGTTCGTCGACATCGCCGGGCTGGTGAAGGGCGCATCCAAGGGCGAAGGTCTCGGCAACCAGTTCCTCGGCAACATCCGCGAGGTGGACGCGATCGTCCATGTTCTCCGCTGCTTCGAGAATGACGACATCCAGCATGTCGAGAACAAGGTCGACCCTATCGCCGATGCCGAGACGGTCGAGACTGAGCTACTGCTGGCCGATCTCGAAAGCCTGGAGAAGCGCGTCCCCAACCTGGTCAAGCGCGGCCAGCAGGGCGACAAGGAATCGAAGATCGCGGCATCGGTTCTCAGCCAGGCGCTCGACCTGCTGCGCGAAGGCAAGCCGGCACGGCTGACCCAGCCCAAAGACGACGAAGAGACCCGCATCTTTTCCCAGGCGCAGCTGCTGACCGCCAAACCCGTCCTCTACGTCTGCAACGTCAATGAGGACGAAGCTGCCGATGGCAACGCCCACTCGGCGCGCGTGTTCGAGAAGGCCAAGGCGGAGGGCGCCAACGCGGTGGTGGTGTCGGCCGCGATCGAGGCGGACCTGGTATCGATGGACATGGACGAGCGGCTCGCCTTCCTCGAGGAGATGGGCCTGCACGAAACCGGCCTCGCCCGCGTCATCCGAGCCGGCTACGACCTGCTCCACCTGATTACCTTCTTCACCGTCGGCCCCAAGGAGGCACGCGCCTGGACCGTCGAGAAAGGCAGCAAGGCTCCGCAGGCGGCGGGCGAAATTCACACTGATTTCGAACGGGGCTTCATCCGGGCCGAGACGATTGCCTACGACGACTATATCGCGCTCAACGGCGAAGCCGGTGCCCGCGACGCTGGCAAGCTGCGCCAGGAAGGTAAGGATTATGTCGTGAAGGACGGCGACGTCCTCCACTTCAAATTCAACGTTTAGCCTGCTTGCCGCCCTTGCTCGCCCCGCCTAGCGTTCACGACGTGGAAGCGGGAAACCAGATCGATCGAGTAAATCTGGCGCGGCAGATGGATGCCGCCAAGCGGGACCCCAACCTGCTTCGCGCCGGCCAGGCGCTGGCCGACAATGATCTGCCGACGGCCGAGATCCTGCTAAGGCCACATCTCAAGCGCCGCCCGACCGATGTTCCCGCGATCCGCATGATGGCCGAACTCGCGGCGCGGATCGGGCGGCTGGGGGATTCGGAGAACCTTCTTCGCCGCGCCCTGGAGCTGGCGCCGGCGTTCACCGCCGCCCGTGCCAATCTCGCGACCGTGCTCTACAAGCAGAACAAGCACGGCGAGGCGATTGCCGAGCTGGAGCGGATCGAGCGCGAAGGGGCCGCCAACCTCGGCCATGCCAGCCTCAAGGCGGCCGCTCTCGGCCGTATCGGCGGGCATGAGGAAGCGCTCACACTCTACAAGCAATTGCTCGAAGCGCGTCCCAACGAGCCCAAGCTGTGGATGAGCTACGGCCATATACTGAAAACCGTCGGCGAGCAGGCGGAGAGCGTCGCGGCCTACCGACAGGCGCTCGCAATCCAGCCGACGCTCGGCGAAGTGTGGTGGAGCCTGGCCAACCTCAAGACGGTCAGGTTCCACGAGGGCGATGTCGCGGCGATGGAATCGGCGCTGCAGTCGCCGGACCTGGGCAAGGAGGATCGTTTCCATCTCCACTTCGCGCTCGGCAAGGCATTCGAGGACAAGGGGCAGGCCGAGACCAGCTTCCATCACTATGCCGAAGGCAACCGGCTTCGGCGCTCGCTGCTCGACTATGACCCGGCCGACAATCATCGACACGTCGAGCGATCGGTCGCCCTGTTCACGCCGGAGTTTTTTGCCGCCCGCAAGGAACAGGGCTGCGCCGCCCGCGACCCGATCTTCATCCTCGGCATGCCGCGGGCGGGGTCGACCCTGGTCGAGCAGATCCTGTCCAGCCACCCCGCCATTGAGGGCACCGCCGAGCTGCCCGACATCCCCGCGATCGCCCGGCGGCTCGACGGCCGAAAGGCGCGCGGCGATATCAGCCATTATCCCGAATGCCTGGCCGAACTCGGCAGCGATGAACTTCGCGCGCTCGGCGAGGAATATCTCGAACGCGCCCAGGTTCAGCGCTTCACCGACCGCCCCTATTTCATCGACAAACTGCCCAACAATTGGGCGCATGTCGGCATGATCCGCCTAATCCTGCCCAACGCGAAAATTATCGATGCCAGGCGGCATCCGCTTGCCTGCTGTTTCTCCAACTTCAAGCAGCACTACGCGCGCGGCCAGCGCTTCTCCTACGATTTATCGGAGGTGGGTGCCTATTATCGGGATTACGTGACGCTGATGCGCCATTTCGACACGGCCCTGCCGGGCTCTGTCCATCGGGTGATCCATGAGGATTTGGTCGACGACCCGGAAACTGAGGTCCGGCGACTGCTCGACTTCCTCGGCCTCCCGTTCGACCCGGCCTGCCTTGAATTCCACCGCAACCCACGCGCGGTCCGCACCGCCAGTTCGGAGCAGGTTCGCCGGCCGATCAGCCGCGACGGGCTCGAACAATGGAAAGCGTTCGAGCCATGGCTCGACCCGCTCAAGCAAGCGCTCGGGCCGATTGTGGCGGATTGGCGTCACTAAGAACGAAACAGCCTCGTTACGCTTGGTAACCGATTGACGCTGTCATGGTTCGGCAACATCCTCGCCACCCTGGGCAACAGGGGAATTCCGACGATGCGCCTCAAACAAGTTACGCCGAATTGGAAACGCGCCGGAGTGGCGCTGCTTGCGTCCACGGTGCTTTGCGCCCCTGGCCAGGCCCTTGCGCAGGACCAGCAGACCCCCGAGACACAGGCCCCCGATGCCGCCCTGCCCAGCCCGCCTGCGGAGGCCCCGCGTGCGCCTATCACCGAAGGCGAAGAGATCGTCGTCACCGCGACCAAGCGGGCGGAGAATCTCCAGGACGTGCCGATCGCAATCACCGCCATCACCACCAAGACGCTCGACGATCTACAGGTGAACGACTTCAGCGACTACGCTCGCCTGGTACCGTCCATGTCGTCAAAGTCCGGTGGCGGCGGCGGCAGCGCCGACGGTCCTGGCACCAACAATGTCTATTTCCGCGGCGTGGCCAGCGGCGAAAACGCCAACCACAGCGCCTCCCTGCCCAGCGTCGGCACCTATCTCGACGAGCAGCCCATCACGACCATTTCCGGGGCGCTCGACGTCCACATCTTCGACATCGCCCGGATCGAGGCCCTCGCCGGCCCGCAGGGCACCCTGTACGGCGCGTCGAGCCAAGCCGGCACCATCCGCATCATCACCAACAAGCCGGACCTCAGCGGCACCTATGGGGAGGTGAATCTGGAGGCGAACAAGGTCGCCCACGGCGATTGGGGCTATTCCGGTGAAGGCTTCGTCAACCTGCCGATTTCCAGCAACGTCGCTGCGCGCGTCGTGGCCTGGTATCGGCGGGACGGCGGCTACATCGACAATATCCGCGGCGAGCTGGAGATGACGGAGAACGTACTGGCTCCAGACCCTGAAGATCCCGAAGAATCCATTCCGACGCCAACGGGCAACACGCTGACCCTCGACAATGACGAGTTTGCCGAGGACAATTATAACGACGTGACCACTTACGGCGCCCGCGCCGCCCTGAAGATCGATCTCGACGACAACTGGACGGTCACGCCGCAAATCATCGCCCAGGTTCAGAAGGCAGATGGCTCCTTCGCCGAAGAGCGCGGGCTGGGCGATTACGAAACCATGCAGTTCAACCGGGAGACGCTGGACGACAAGTGGTTCCAGGCCGCGCTGACGGTCGAAGGCAAGATCGGCAATTTCGACGTCACCTATGCCGGCTCGTTCATGAAGCGGCAGGTCGATTCCGAACTGGATTATTCCGACTATGCGTTCTTCTACAATGAGCTCGCCGGCTACGGGGCCTACTGGTATGACAACGACTCTAATCCCATCGTACCGAACCAGCTGATCGTCGCGGACGACAGCTACAAAAAACAGTCGCACGAACTGCGACTCGCCTCCCCCTCGGACAAGCGGCTGCGCCTGATCGCCGGCCTGTTCTATCAGCGCCAGGAACATAATATCGAGCAGAACTACATCATTCCTGGGCTTGCTGATTTCCTCCAGGTCGACGGCACCGACAATATCTGGTTCACCAAGCAGCTCCGCGTCGATCGCGATTATGCCGCCTTTGGCGAGCTTTCGTTCGATATTACGCCTCAGCTCACCGCGACCGGCGGCGGTCGCTATTACAAGTTCAACAATTCGCTGGTCGGCTGGTTCGGCTTCAACAACTACGAAGATGATGGCATCGGCTACAGCGGCAACGACGACTATCTGTGCGACGGCCCGCCGATCGTCGACGGCTCGCCCTGCACCAACCTCGACAAGCGGGTGAAGGACAGCGGGTTCGTCCATCGCTTGAACCTGACGTACAAACCGAACGAGGACTTGCTGTTCTACGCAACCTGGTCGCGCGGCTTCCGTCCCGGTGGCGTCAACCGGCGGGGCAGCTTCCCTCCGTACAAGGCGGATTACCTGACCAATTTCGAGGCCGGCACCAAGATCAGCTTCGGCCGCGGGGCCCACTTCAACCTAGCCGGCTATATCGAAAAGTGGGACGACATGCAGGTCTCGCTGCTTGGCGAGAACGGCCTGAGCGTGATTCGAAACGTTGGCAGCGCCCGCATCACCGGACTGGAAGCCGACCTTTTGCTCCGCCCGATGCCCGGGATGACCTGGAGCACCGGAGTCTCCTACAACCACGCGGTTCTTAAGGAGGATTTCTGCTTCGATGAGGAGGCTGTCGATTGTCGTGACGCGGGCTTCTTCGGCGGTCTAGATCTGCTCGCCGAGAAGGGCGACAAGCTGCCGCTCACCGCGCCTTGGAAGGGTAGCAGCCAACTCCGCTACGAATGGAACTTGCGACCGGAAATGAAGGCGCATGTCCAGGGTGTCGTTACCTACGAAGGCAAGCGCAAGCGCGACCTCCGCCCCGGCATCAACGAGATCTATGGCAATTTGGACTCGTTCACGGAGGTCGATCTGGGCGCCGGCGTTGAAACGGGGCCGTGGTCGGTCGACCTTTATGTGAAGAACCTGTTCGACGTCCGCGGCCAATTGTCGAAGGGCATCCAGTGCCGCGAGGAAGTGTGCGGCGATTCGATCGATGGCACCGCGATCGGCGGCAAGATCTATACCGTGGTCAGCCGGCCAAGGACGATCGGTCTCAAGATAGGTCGCAAATTTTAGCGAGGCTCAAGGCAGGGCTAGTTTCATTTTGCTACTTTCCTAGGAGCCGGAAAGCGGCGATGAAGGCGCATGATCTATTTCGACGATTTGGCGGTCGGCCAGGAAACGCTGTTCGGCCATTATGACGTGACGCGCGAGGAAGTGCTGGAGTTCGCGCGCAAATATGACCCGCAGCCGTTCCACCTCAGCGATGAGGAGGCCGCCAAGACCCATTTCGGCCGGATCGCCGCCTCCGGCTGGCATACCTGCGCCATGACCATGGCGGTGATCGCCCGCCACGTCGTCGGCACCGAACAGGCCGGCCTCGGCTCACCCGGAGTGGACGAGCTGCGCTGGCTGAAGCCGGTCTATCCCGGCGATCGACTGACCGTCAGGGGCAAGATCATCGAAACCACGCCGTCGCGGTCCAAGCCGAACATCGGCGTCATCCGCACCCAGACCGAGGTGACCAACCAGGATGATGTCCCGGTAATGCGGTTCACCTCGATCGTGATGATGCTGCGCCGTCCGCAGGCCGAGGCTTAGTCGCGCCGGTCCTTGCGGTTTTCCCGGCGGAGCTCGCGCCGGTCCTCACGCCGCTCCTGGCGGTAAGCCCGACGATCCTGGCGCCGGTCGGCCTGGAATTGTTCGCGGGTCACCGTGCCGCTACGAACGGCCCGCCGGTCTTCGCGGCGCTCCTGGCGAAAAGCGCGGTCATCGACGCGGCGGTCGCGACGGAAGTCCTGCCAGTTTTCCCTTAGCTCGCGGATGTTTCCGCGGTCGGCCGACCGGAAGGTGCGCTGGCGATCGAGCCAGTAGCGGCGCTGACGATCGGTCCAGCGATGCGGACGGCGGTAGCTGTCATAAACATAGTAGCCGGTGCCCGGATAATAGAACCCGTCATTCCAACCCCAGTAGGGCGAGTAGCCATAGCCCAGACGGGAATAGCCGTAGCTGGGATAGCCGTAACCGTCGTAATAGCCGCTGCCATAGCCCACCGAGACGCCGCTATAGCCGTAGCCATAAGGGGTGGTGCAGGCGGAAAGACCGATTACCGCAACGGCTGCCAGTGCGGCCGTGCGAAGGGGGAACGCGAACATGACATTTCTCCGAAACTGGATGAGTCGGACGAAAATCTGATCCTTAGAGCTTGAACAGGCTCTGAACCGTTCGGCTTACTCAATGACCTTCAAAATCGAACAGGCAGGCCAGGTCGACGCCCGCGTCGAGGAGTGCCTGTCGGCCGCCGAGGTCCGGCAAATCGATAATAAAACGAGCCCCGATCAGCTTGCCACCCGTCCTTCGCACCAGCCGGACGGCCGCCAATGCCGTCCCGCCGGTCGCCAGCAAATCGTCGACGACCAGCACTCTCGCACCCGGCGCGCAGGCATCGACATGCATCGTCAGGCGGTCGGTGCCATATTCCAGCGCATAATCCTCGGCGATGGTCGCGCCGGGCAGCTTGCCGTCCTTGCGGATCAGCAGCAGGCCGGCGCCCAGCTTCACCGCCAGCGCCCCACCGATCGCGAAACCGCGTGCTTCGATCGCCGCGACCAGGTCCACCGGCCCGGTGACGGTCCCGGCGAGCGCGTCGACCGCGCGAGCCAGGCCGGCGCGGTCGAGCAGCAGTGTCGTGATGTCGCGGAACTGGACCCCAGGCTTGGGGAAGTCCGGAATGGTGCGGATCAGCGCCTTCAGGTCGTGAGAGTTCATCTCCACCTTCTCCGTTCGTCCTGAGTAGGGACTGGAGCCTGTCGAAGGCCCGTATCGAAGGATCCCTCGATACGCCATTTCGACTCCGCTCAATGGCTACTCAGGACGAACGGGTTTGGGTAGTTTGCACGTACCTACTCCGTAACCCCCGCCTTCCGGCTCGCCCGCTTGCGCTTTTCGACATTCTCCGGCTCGAGTACGCCTTTCGGCGCGACCTTGCGCTTCGCCTCGGCCCAGATGTTGCGATAGCTGAGATAGCCCAGCACGGTGGCAACAATCAGGAACAGCAGCACCGCCCAGCCACTCTTGTGGCGGCCCTGCAGGTTGGGCTCCGCGGTCCACAGCAGGAAGGCCGAGACGTCCTTGGCCATCTGGTCGACGGTCGGCGCCGGATTGCCTTCGGCGTAGGTCACCTGGCCGTCCGACGTGATCGGCGGCGGCATGGCGATGTTGAGGTTGGCGAAATAGGGGTTGAAGTGCAGCCCCTGCCCCGGACGGTTGGCGGCGGGCAGCGCCTCGCCCTTCTCGTTCCGATAGGTCGCGGCGTTGGCGTAGCCGGTCAGCAGCGAGTAGATATAGGCGGCCCCGCCCTCGCGCGCCTTGGCCATCAGAGACAAGTCGGGCGGGAACGCATTATTGTTTGCAGCGCGGGCCGCAGTCTCGTTGGCATAAGGATTGGGGAAGCGGTCCGCGGGGATCGCCTTGCGGGTCGCCGCTTCGCCGGTGTCGGGGTTCACCGACGGCACCTCGATCGCCCACTGGTTGGCGATCGCCTTCACCTCGGCCTCATTATAGCCGAGCTGGTGCAGGTCGCGGAACGCCACCAGGTTCAGCCCGTGGCAGGCCGCGCAAACTTCCTTGTAGACCTGGAAGCCGCGCTGCAGCTGCTGGCGGTCGAAAGTGCCGAACGGACCGTCCGACTGAAGTGCCAGCTTCTTCGGATGCTTGTGGAATTCATGCTCGACGCTGGGCTCCGGCGGCGACTGGACATAGCCGACCAGGTTGACCACCAGGCTGATCAGCAGGACGCCGGCGAAACCCAGCCCGACGAGAAATCCAATGATGCGGACCATGGTCCCCTGTTCCCCTTATTGAGCAGTCGCCGGCTTGACGCCGATCGGTGCAGCTTCCTTTTCCTCGCCGTGCAGCACACTTTCCGAGATGGAATTGGGCAGCGGCAGCGGACGCTCGAACTTAGAGACGAGCGGCAGGATGATCAGGAAGTGCGCGAAATAATAGGCCGCGGCGATCTGGCTCAGCGCCACCCATGGCTGCTCGGCCGGCTTCATGCCGCACAGGCCGAGGATGAACACGTCGATCCACAGCAGCCAGTTGATGCGCTTGAACATCGGCCGGTAGGCGGCCGAGCGCACCGGCGACTTGTCGAGCCACGGCAGGAAAAACAACAGCAGGATCGAGGCGAACATCGCCAGCACGCCCCACAGCTTGGCCGGGATGATGAAGTCGACGGTGAAGGCGCGGAGGATCGCGTAGAACGGCCAGAAATACCATTCGGGCACGATGTGCGCCGGCGTCGCCAGCGGGTTGGCCGGGATATAGTTGTCGGGATGGCCGAGCGCATTGGGCGCGAAGAACACCACTGCAGCGTAAATGGTCAGGATGAAACCGGCGAACCAGCCGTCCTTGGCCGTGTAGAATGGGTGGAACGGCAGCGTGTCCTTCTCGCTCTTGACCTCGACGCCGGTTGGGTTCGACGAGCCCGGAATGTGAAGCGCCCAGATATGCAGGATCACCACGCCGGCGATCACGAACGGCAGCAGATAGTGGAGCGAGAAGAAGCGGGTCAGCGCCGCCTGGTCGGGCGCATAGCCGCCCAGCAGCCAGACGCGGACCGGTTCGCCAACCAGCGGGAAGGCCGAGAAGAAGCCGGTGATGACCTGCGCGCCCCAATAGCTCATCTGGCCCCAGGGCAGCACATAGCCCATGAAGGCGGTAGCCATCATCAGCAGGTAGATGACCAGGCCGAGCATCCACACCATCTCGCGCGGCGCCTTGTAGGAACCGTAGTAGAGGCCGCGGAAAATGTGGATGTAGACGACGATGAAGAAGAAGCTGGCGCCGTTGGCGTGAGCGTAGCGAAGCAGCCAGCCCGAATTCACGTCGCGCATGATGTGCTCGACCGAATTGAACGCGCCGTCGGCAGAGGCGAAATACCACATCGCCAGCACGATGCCGGTGATGATCTGGATGACCAGGAACACCCCCGACAATACGCCGAAGTTCCAGCCGTAGTTGAGGTTGCGCGGCACCGGATAGCCGCCGCCGACCGCGTTATAGACCAGCCGCGGCAGCGGCAGGCGGTCGTCCATCCAGCGGCCGAGTTCGGTCTTGGGTTCGTAGGGCTTGGCCCAGGCAAAGCTCATGACTCGTCTGTCCCCTGTTAGCCGATGGTCACGACGGTGTCGGATGTGAAGGTGTAATCCGGGACGACCAGGTTGGTCGGCGCCGGGCCTTTGCGGATGCGCGCGGCGGTATCATAGTGCGATCCGTGGCACGGGCAGAAATAGCCGCCATATTCGCCGCGGTTTTCGCCCGCCGCGACACCCAGCGGAACGCAGCCCAGATGGGTGCAGACGCCGAGCGTGATCAGCCAATTCTCCTTGCCGGGCTTGGTCCGCTCGGCGAGGGTCTGAGGGTCGCGCAGGTCGCTCGCTGGCACGGCATTCGCGGCGGCGATCTCCTGCGGCGTCAAGTTACGCACGAACACCGGCTGCTTGCGCCAGCTGGTCTTGATCGCCTGGCCCGGCGCGATCTTCGAAATGTCGACCTCGGTCGAGGCCAGCGCCAGCACGTCGGCCGGCGGGTTCATCTGGTTGATCAGCGGCAGCGCCACGGCGACCGCACCGACGCCGGCGAAGCTGACGGCGGCGATGTTGATGAAGTCCCGGCGGCGGAGGGTGTGATCTTCCTCCACATGTGCGGCGTTGATTTCTTGCAGCGTGGCCATGCTCACCCTTAAGACCGAAATTTCTTGGCTGCCGAACGGCATTGGATACGAGCTCGCCTCCGGCGTGCCGGACACGATTGGCCGGCCTGATAGCGACTCCCCCCGCCAATGCAAATGGTCAAATTGCCCGCCTTGTGCGGCGAACCGTTGGCGGACTATCGCCGGGCCATGCGCGTCGCTCTCTACCAGCCGGAAATCGCCGGAAACGTCGGCGCGGTCATGCGCCTTGGCGCCTGCTTCGGCGTGCCTGTCGACCTGATCGAGCCGCTGGGCTTCGAATGGGACGACAAACGCGTCCGACGGACCGCGATGGACTATATCGATCATGTCGATGTGGTACGGCACCCCTCGTTCGACGCTTTTCGCGGCATCACCACCGGTCGCCTGATCCTATTCACAACCAAAGGCGAAGCCTCGCCCTATAAGTTCTCCTTCCGCGACGACGACATTTTGTTGTTCGGCAAGGAAAGCGGTGGCGTGCCCGCCGATGTCGCCGCCGCGAGCGATGCGAAGCTCCGGATTCCGATCCGCCCGGAAGTGCGATCGTTCAACCTCGCCACGTCCGCTGCACTGGTCCTCGGCGAAGCGCTTCGGCAGACCGGCCGGCTGCCCGGTTGATCAGCCAGCTTCCGCAGCCGCAAGCAATTCGTCTCTGCTTGCCTGCCGTCCGCGTCGGGCCGAGTGGAACATGACCGCCGAGGCGTAAAGCACCACCGCCGTCACCAGCCAGCGCAGCATCTCCAGCGGCATTTCTTTCACGACGAAGGCGGCGAGAAACACGGCGGGGATGCCGCCCAGGGCGATTCCGATGGCCACTTTGAAATCGAGGTGACCGATCAGCACATGTCGCGTGCCCGCCCCGGCGATGGTCACCGCGCCGCCGGTCGCCATGATCGGAAACGCCAGCCTCGGGTCGAGGCCCATCAGGCTAAGCATGACAAGGAACGGCGCATAATGGCCGATCCCGAAGTTCAATAGCACGCCGAAGACGAAGCTGGCCGCGATCGCGATCACCGTCAGGTCGAGCGGCAGGCTGGCGGCCGTTCCTCCGGCCGGAAACAGCTGCAGGTTCGTCATGGTGTACAGCACGGCCGCGATCAGCAGGGCGACGCCGACCCCCAGTTGGATCAGCCACACCTTGGCTTTGGCCACCATCGGGGCGCCGGCCAGGCCGCCCAGCATCAGTGCGACCGCGCAGCCGACGATCAGCACCGGGTCGACCATGACGCCAAGCAGGATCAGGAAAATGAAGGCCTGCAGGATCGAAGGCAGCGAATGACCGACCAGCAACGTCGGCGGGATCAGACGATCGGGCACCAGTTTTCGAAACTTGAACCAGGACATGGTCGGCGCGAACGATCCGATGCCTAGCGTGTCGAAAAAATTGGTGACCGCGCCGAGCAGCATTCCTTCAATGCTCGGTCCGGCCCGTCTGGCCACCGCCGCCCGGAAAAGCACGACGATGAACAGTAGGCTGGCGAGGCCAAGCGGCACCAGAAGCGCAATCAACATTCTGGGCCCCCTTCGCGGCGTGAAATACCCGTTCTAGATGAATGAAGCGCGCGCCGCTATGGGGCGGTGCATGCTTCCCCTGGACGATCAGCAACAGGCCTGCCGCGACTGGTTCGAATCGCTCCGCACCCGCATCTGCGAGGAGTTCGAGGCGATCGAGCGCGAGGCGGGCAGCGACGCACGGTTCGAGTTCATACCCTGGGAGCGCACCGACGAAAACGGCACGCCCGGCGGCGGCGGGGTGCGGGGGGCGATGGCCGGCAAGGTATTCGAAAAGGTCGGGGTGAACGTCTCGACCGTAGGCGGGCAATTCTCGAAGGAATTCGCCAGTCAGATCCCGGGCGCCGAGGAGGATCCGAGCTTCTTCGCAACCGGCATCAGCCTCGTCGCGCATATGGCCAACCCGCATGTGCCGGCCGTCCACATGAACACGCGCTTCCTGACCACGACCAGGCGCTGGTTCGGCGGGGGCGCGGACCTCAATCCGGCCATCCCCTACCCGGAGGATACCGACGCCTTCCATGCGCGATTGCGGGCCGCCTGCGCGGCGCACGACCCGACCTTCTATCCACGCTTCTCGAAATGGGCCGAGGAATATTTCTGGCTACCGCACCGAAATCGGGCGCGGGGCGTCGGCGGCATCTTCTACGATCGCCTCGAAGGCCATTTCGACGAGCATTTCGCCTTCACCCGAGATGTCGGCGAGGCCTTTCTCGACATCTTCCCCAAGATCGTTCGAACGCGCATGGAAACGCCGTTCACTGAGGAGGACATCGAAACCCTGCTCGAATTTCGCGGCCGTTACGTCGAGTTCAACCTGCTCTACGACCGCGGCACGTTGTTCGGACTGAAGACCGGCGGCAATATCGACGCGATCCTGATGAGCCTGCCCCCGCTTGCGAAGTGGCGGTGATCAGTCGGCCTCGCGGCTGACCTCCGGCACCGTCGCGACGGGCGCGGTCAGCTGGGCATAGATGCGCGCCAGCATGGCCGTATAGACCATGACGAACCCGGCCTGGACCAGGCCGCCGGCAAGCGCGATGAGCAGCAACGATAGCGACCAGGGCTCGGGCTCGCCCAGCACCAGCGTAACCGCGGTTCCTACGAGCGCGCCGATGGCCGCCGCGACGATCAGGAAGGCCAGCACCAGCATCAGCAGGAAGCCCAGCAGCCGCCAGAAATGTCCCGAAGTCAGCACGAAGCTGCGCTTCAGAGCTTGGATGGGCCCGACATCCTCGCAGGCGGCGACCGCCAGCAACGGCAACAGCCGCACCGACACATAAACCAGCGCTGCAATGCCGGCCAGCATCAACAGCCACCCGGTGGGGTGGAAATTGCTCCAATCGATTTGTCCCGTCGGGCTCGTGCCCACCCCGGAGACCGCCATGATAAGAGAGAAAAGCAGCAGGACCGGCACCAGATAGCACAGGGCGCCGAGGATGAAGGTCGGGGTTCGACGAGCGGCCTTTCCGATCGCTCCGCCGACGCTTCCCCGCCAGCCGTTGACCAGCAGCACGATCGCCAGCTCGCCGATCAGCATCACGATCACCATCGCGAGGGCGCCCAGCATCCATGGACCAGCGGGTGGTTGCTGGCCAGCGGCTGCGCGCGGTTCGATCATCGACATGACCACCGCGGGCAGCAGCACCAGCCCGAGCGCGACCGGAACGATCAGCTTTCGGTGGGCCTGTAGCGCGGCCTTGGCCTCGTCCCATGCTCTTCCGACCGACAATGGCCTCATTGCGCGCCCTTCCTTTCGACGGCGCCCTTATGCGGAGCGGCGCAGGCGCTGGCAATCGCTCTTGCCGGGCGCGGGTGACAGGGCCATGTGCGGTTGCGATGGACGGTTCGGTCGAATGGCGGATCAGCGAAGAGCTCGTGCCCTATGACGGCGCGCTGGCCGAAATGGAGGCGCGCGCGGCCGCGGTCCGCGCCGGCGAGGCACGCGAGCTCGTGTGGCTGCTCGAACATCCGCCCCTGTTCACAGCCGGCACCAGCGCCGATCCGGCCGAACTGTTCAATCCGATGGGCTTCCCGGTGTTCGACGCAGGTCGCGGCGGGCGCTATACCTATCACGGTCCCGGCCAGCGGGTCGGCTACCTGATCCTCGACCTGGAAAAGCGCGGCAAGGACATCCGCTGCTTCGTCCATTCGCTGGAGAGCTGGATGATCGCGGCGCTCGGCGAACTCGGCGTTACAGCCCGCCGCGAGCCGGGCCGGATCGGCATCTGGACGGGCGAAGGCGCCGAAGAAGCCAAGATCGGCGCGATCGGCGTCCGCGTGCGGCGCTGGGTGACGATGCACGGCTTTGCGATCAACGTCGCGCCGGACTTGTCCCACTTCGGCGGAATCGTCCCCTGCGGCATCGCGGAATATGGTGTCACCAGCCTTGAAAGACTGGGCAAGAATCCGTCGATGGAAACGCTCGATCGTGCCTTGGAACGAAGTTTTCCGGCCTTTCTCAACAGCTTACCCAATATATCACAAGCCGCTTGAGGCACTCAATTCTGGCGACTATTGTCGCCGCGATTTGCGAAGCGGGGCAGCCGCCGAAGCAGATCTATAATCAAGGGAGTTTTTGAATGCGTGCTCTGATCCTGGTCGCTGGTGCGGCCCTGGCGGTTTCGGCTTGCAGCAGCAACGAGGCCGCTGAAAACACGACGAATGTTGACGAAACGCTGACGACCGAGAACGTCGTTGCGAACGACACCACCGCCATCGACGCGATGAACGCGACCGACGCCAACCTGGCGATGGACGCCAACGCGACGGTCGATGCGAACGCGACGGTCGACGCCAACGCGACCACCGAGACCAACGCCCAGTAATCAGGCGCCGGGGCCGAAAGGCCCCGATGTTTCGGGAAAGGGGCTGCCGGTCCAACCGGCGGCCCCTTTTTCCTATTGCAGGCCAACCACCTTGTGCCCTTGGAGCGTCAGGCGCCATTTCGGCCGTGCCATGGCGAGCGCTATCGCCGCATCGTAGCTTGCCTTGAGGTCGGCGCAGTCCATCGGCTGCACCAGGAAATGGCCGAAGTCCCAACCTTCGAGATCGGCGGGGTCAATCCCTTGTTGCGGCCAGACCAGCTTCAGCTCATTGCCGGAGCGTTGGACGACCTCCGTCCCTCCCTTGGGACTGACGCATAGCCAGTCGATGCCGGGAACGGCCGCAATCGTCCCGTTGCTCTCGACCGCGACGCGGAAACCGCGGTCATGCAGTGCATCGATCAGCGCCTTGTCGAGCTGCAGCATCGGCTCCCCGCCGGTGATCACGACCAGCCGCCGGTCCTCGCCTTCGCCCCACAGCGCTTCGACATACGCGGCCAACGCGCCCGCATCGGGAAATTTGCCGCCGCCAGGCCCATCGGTGCCGACGAAATCGGTGTCGCAGAAATTGCACTGCGCAGTCGCCCGGTCCTGCTCCCGCCCGCTCCACAGGTTGCAGCCGGCAAAGCGCAGGAACACCGCGCGGCTGCCAGCCTGCACGCCCTCTCCCTGGAGGGTCAGGAAGGCCTCTTTGACTGCGTAGCTCATGGCGCCAAAACCCGAGGCGCGTAACGGGTCGGGTCGGGCAACCCCGCCTCCTCGAAGCCCTTGGCGCGTAGCCGGCAGGCGTCGCACAGGCCGCAGGCCCCGCCGTCCGGCGCTGGATCGTAGCAGCTGTGGCTCATCCCCGCGTCGAGCCCGAGCCGGGCTGCTTCGCGGGCGATATCGGCCTTGGTCATGTGCTGGAGCGGCGCGTGGATGGTGAAACGGTCGCCCTCGACCCCCGCCTTGGTCGCCTGGTTGGCCAGCGCCTCGAACGCGGCAACGAATTCTGGCCGGCAGTCGGGATAGCCCGAATAGTCGAGGGCGTTGACGCCGACGAACAGATCGCGGGCGCCGGCCGCCTCAGCCCAGGCCAACGCCAAGCTCAGGAACACCGTGTTGCGCGCAGGGACATAGGTGACCGGCACGCCCTCCTCGCTCACGCCGTCCTTTGGCACGGCCAGGTCGCTGGTCAGGGCGGAACCGCCAAATGCCCGGAGGTCGAGCGGCAGGATGATATGCTGCTCGGCCAGATCGGCAGCGATGCGCTTCGCTGCTTCAAGCTCGACCCGGTGCCGCTGGTTGTAATCGACCGTCAGCGCCAGCACGCCGAACCCCGCCTCGCGCGCCAGTCCGGCGCAGACCATCGAGTCCAGCCCTCCCGACAGGAGGACGACCGCTTGTTTGGTTCGATCGCTCATCTCGCCGGCCATCTAGTGCCGCCGGGACCAAAAAAATAGGGCCGCTCCGAAGGGCGGCCCAGTTGCGGGCCTAGGCCCGACAGGGAGGAAAGCGTGCCGAAGAAGGGCACGCCACGGTGAATAGCCGAGTCATGGTTAAGACGGCCTTAACGGCCGCAGTCGCCGATCCGGCGCGCATGAAGCTGGTAATGGAACGGCAGCTTGTCGGCGATGCCTTGGGTTTCGATGCGCATCGTCCGCGGCGTGATCAAAGTCATTTTCGACTGCCCAAAACCGCCATCCGGGCAATTGTAGCTGATCAGCGTTTCGGTCCCGCGGTCGCTGACTACATTGCGGATGCAGCGCTGCTGTCGATGTTCGAATTGCGCCAGAAGATCGGGCGATGCCACGCAAATGCGGGTCGGATTGCGCCCGTTCGCGCTGCGGCTGACCTCCCACAGCCCGCCCGAGGCGGGCGTAAGCGCACGCGGCACCGATGCCGCCGCGAAGGCGACGCCAGTGGCTGTCAGCGAACCCAACAGGGCGAATGTCCAAGTCCTACGCACGACTCACCGTTTAACAGGCTCAGCTTAACGCAAAGCAACCAACTATGCAGCCCTTGCCGCAATCGGGAAGCTGGTGGCGCAAAATGCGCAATCGACGCGGATCAGGCCGTCGTCGCCGACCATCGCCGCCTGCTCGTCCGGCGGGAAGCGGGCGATGACTGAGGCGATGTAATCGGGGCTGCAGCGGCAGCCGCGCGACAGCGGCACAGGCGTTAGAGTGCGCACCTCCGGTTCTTCGTGGAGCAGGCGCCACACAACATCGTCGAGCGGTAGCTCGCGATCGGTCAGCTCTTCGGGCCTGACCGAACCTACCAGCGTGGCGATGTGCGGCCATTCGGGATGGTCGAGCCTGGTGTGAAGCCGCTCGCGGCCTTCCTCGCCTTCCGGCAAATGCTGGAACATCAAGCCCCCGGCGACCCAGCCGGCTTCGTCCTTGCGCGCTGCCAACCGGACGATCGACGGGATCTGCTCCGACTGGCAGAAATAATTCTGCGCCGCCTCGGCCAGTCCATCGCCTTCCAGCGGGACGATGCCCTGGTAGCGCTCGTGGGTTGCCGGCTGGTCGAAGGTGATCGCCAGATAGCCTTTGCCGAACAGGCTGAAGAGGGTGGGATTGGGGCCCACCTCAGCCAGCCTGTCCTTGTCGTGCTTGACGTAGCCGCGCAGCTCGCCGCCCAGATAGTCGCACAC
>DASWTR010000276.1:0-9033 GCA_036402035.1 Sphingomicrobium sp. | reverse complement strand
TTCTTCGACAATTATGTCGCGACGCCGCAGCAGAAGCTCGTCTTCGACCTGATCCGCCCGGAAGCGGAACGCGATCCCACCGGGGTGGCGGAGGCGCGGGGGATGCTCGACAAGGCCTATGCCTGGCTCGATGCGCGGATGGCGTCGCGGGAATGGGCGGCCGGAGATTTTGGATTGGCCGATATTTCGGCCGGCCCACAGCTATTCTACGCCGATTGGAGTCATCCGATGGACGGGCGATTCCCCAATGTCGCCGCCTACCGACAACGGCTGATGGCCCGCCCGGCCTTCGCCCGCGCGATCGACGAAGCTCGACCCTATCGGAGCTTCTTCCCCGGTGGGGCGCCGGACCGCGATTGAACGATCCCCGTCGCGGTCTGCGCCTCGATTTCTCATCATTGGAGACGGTCATGCTGATCATATCCGGCAGGATCATTTTGAAGGAAGGCGGCCGTGAAGCCTTCTTGAAAGCGTCGCACGAGGCCATGCTGAAGGCACGGGCCGCGCCCGGCTGTCGGCAGTTCGTGGTCGCCGCCGACCCGATCGATCCGCACGTCGCCAATGTCTATGAGGAATGGGACAGCGAGCATGAATTGCTGGCGTTTCGCGGCGACGGTCCGCCGAGCGACTTGCGCGCCCTTATCTCCTCAGCCGACGTTCGGCGCCATGAGGTCTCGCGGTCAGGCCCGGCCTGATATAGCGGCGGTGGCGGGACATGCGATTACGCGGTAGGGCGCCGGCCATTGGAGGAAAGCCGATGTCCGGACCGGCCAGGGCCGCTCAAATCCTGCTCCTGCTGTTCGGAGTAGGGTTCATCATCCTGGGGCTGCGTTATTTCGCCGATCCTCATGCGCTGACTGCCGAATCCAATGTCGCCGTCCCGGACGCGAAGGCGGTGATGGAAATCCGCACCGTCTATGGCGGAATGTTCTTCGGGCTTGGCCTGTCGTTGCTGGTGATGGCCGTGCGCCGCGAGTTGCGCCGCGCAGGGCTGTGGCTGCTGATGCTGGTGGCCGGAAGCGTGGCGGTCGCCCGGCTGATCGCGATTGCGTTGGGGCAGGCGCCCGATCTGATGTTCGCGAGCCTGTTGGGGATCGAGCTGGTCGGGGTAGCGATCGCGGCTTATCTGTTGCGCGCCGTCAAGGCTGGTTGCTAACCACCGAACGCGCGCGTCGACAATTGCCTGCCTTTGGCCTCCATGCGACATCGCGCCGGGGAGCGGAGATTGGAAAATCGGATCATCCGGCAGGCGGTAGCGACCTTCGCGACATTGTTTGTGGGGATTGTCGCGGCCGCGGGCTGGTTCATCTGGACCCGGTCCTACTCGGTCGACTTCGTCAGCTTCTGGGCCGCCGGCCGGATGCTGCTCGATGGAGCCGGGCCCGCGATCTACGACATCGAGGCTCACCGCGCGGTCGAGGAGAGCGCCGTCGGCACCGTCAAGCTGATGCCGTTTCCCTATCCGCCGCCGTTCGGCCTGATCGTCGCGCCGTTCGGAATTCCCCCCTATGGGGCTGCTTTCACATTGTGGATGGTCGCGACGGGTGCGCTATTCTTGCTGGCGGCAGAGCGCTGGATGCCTCGGCTGCTGGCGCTCGCCCAGCCGAGCCTGCTGGTCAACGGCTTCATCGGCCAGGCCGGTTTCCTGACCTCGGCATTGTTCATGGGAGGGATGGCGCTGATCGGACGGCGGCCGCTGCTTGGTGGTGCGTTACTCGGAGTGCTGGTGATCAAGCCCCAGCTTGCCCTGCTGCTGCCCCTGGCGCTGGCGGCGGGCAAGCTTTGGCGGGCATTCGCAGGCGCTGCGCTGTCATCGATCGCATTGGTGATCGCGGCGATGCCGGTCGTAGGCTTTGATGGCTATGCCGCGTTCCTGACGCTGGCGGCGACCTTTTCCGGCTATATTGCCGCAGGGCGCTGGCCCTGGGATGAACTTGCCAGCGTCTATGCCCTGCTCAGCTACTTCGGAGTGCCGCGGTCGATCGCGATCGGCGCTCACCTGGCGATCGCGGCGGGCGCTGCCGCGCTGGTCTGGCGGGCGTGGCGCAACGATCATCCCGGCAAGGTGGCCACTCTTGCCGCTGCAACCTTGCTCATCCCGCCCTATCTGATGACCTATGACGGGCTGATCCTCGCGCTTCCGATCGCCTTCCTGCTGGTCGAAAGGCGGGGCCCGGGGCCCGCCATTGCCGTGTGGCTGTTGTCGCTGCTGCCCGTCGGCGCGGTGGCAGGCCTTTACGAGGCGCCCAACACGCTGCCGCTGGCGGCGCTTCTGGCGCTGCTGGCGATCGAGCGGGTCAAGGTTTCAACAGCCCTGCCGCCCGCTCGACCATCTCTTCCTCAGCCCGCGTGAAGCTGCTTCTTCCGGGCGGCGGATCGTCGGGGAGGCCGGTCACGAAATAGGCGACGCCGACGCCCCGGCTCCGGTCGATCCACAGGCCCGAACGAAGGCCGTAAGCATCGCCGGCATGGCCGAGCCAGGCGCGGCCCTTTCCTTCCGGATCGTCGGCGCAGCCGAGGCGGGTCGCAAGGTGGCGCACCGCAAGGCCGTAGCTGCAGACCCCATCGCTCTCGCCGTCACGCGAACCGTTGCGGCCGTTGAAGCGCCAGGCGGGGCTCAGCATGGTTTCGACCGACTGCGGCGACAGGATGCGAACGCCGTTGATCTGTCCGCCGCCGAGCAGCAGCCGGCCGATCCGGGCGAGGTCGCGGGCGGAGATGCGCAGCCCGCCCTGGGGCGAGAAGAGCGCGCCATTCTCGCCGAGCCGCCAGCGATTGAGGTCGCACGGCTCGCCGTCGCGGACGAACACCGGGCAGTCCGGCCGCTTACCGCCGAGATCGTCGCGGACCGGCTTGCCATCCTGGGTCAGCACGACCGCGCGCGAGATCGCCGCGTCGCTGCAGGTCGGCCAGTTGAAGCAGGCGTCCAGGTTCAGCGGGCCGATCACCAGCTGCTTCATCAGCAGGTCGAAGCGCTGGCCGGTGGCGCGCTCCATCACCGACGCGACCACCGGGAAGTTGAAGTTGGAGTAGGCGAAATAGCCTTCGCCGGGCGGATGGGCCGAGTCCCAGGCCGCCGGGTTCGCCAGCGCATCACGCAGTGAAACCCCGAGCGGGACGACATAGGCATCATCGCCGTCGCGCAGGCTGGAAGTGTGCGGCAGCAGCTGCCGAAGTGTGATCGGGCGGTCGGGGAAGGCGGGGTTGCGCAGCGGCCAGCCGAGATAGGAGGCGACGTCGCGGTCGAGGTCGAGCTTGCCCTGCTCGACCAGCCGCATCACGCCGATGGCGACGACCAGCTTGCTGATCGAGGCGATGCGGACCGGATCGTCGATGGTGACCGCGCGGCCGATGGTGGGGTCGGCGAGGCCGTCCGCCCAGGCGCCGCGTTCACCGGCCAGGTCGAATGCGATGGCGACTCTTGCGGGCCGGGGTTCAGGAGGGGCCGGAACCGTGGCGCAGGCAGAGAGGAGGAGCGCCAACAATCCTCCCCCAGCTCGCCTGGGGGAGGGGGACCATGCGAAGCATGGTGGAGGGGCTTTCGCGCGGTGCGTCTTGCCCCTCCACCGGCTTCGGCGGTTCCCCTCCCCGAGCAAGCTCGGGGAAGAATTAAGGGTCATTGCGCCGGGCCGATGCTGAAAGCGCAGAGCTTGTTGCCGTCGAGGTCGCGGAAATAGGCGCCGTAGAAGGCTTGCGGCCCCTCCTCTCCGCGCACCCCGGGCGGGCCTTCGCAGCTTCCGCCCAGTTCCATCGCCTTGGCGTATAGCTGGTCGACATTGGCGCGGCTGCCCGCGGCGATCGCCGCCATATTGCCATTGCCGGCCACGGCGGGCTGCTTGTTGTAGGGGTTGGTGACGGCGATGCCCGGCCGGTTGAGACCAGTGCCCCACATGGTGAAGCCGCCGGCATCGTCGTTGAACTCCATGATCCGCTTTGCCCCGAGCGTGGGCCCAAGCAGCTGATCGTAGAATTCGCGGGCGCGCGGCATATTGTCGCTGCCCAGGGTCACATAGCCGATCATCCTTCTCTCCCCTTTAGCTCGCCTGCGCCGGCGGGCCGCCGGCAGGACAGTCGCCGACGCGCTTGGCGGTGACCTTGCGGGTCAGGCGGTAGTCGCCGTCCTCGATGAAATAGGTGAGGGTGGTGATCTCACCCTCGAACCCGTCCTTGGTGAAGCTGCCCATCATCGCCGGCATCACCTCGCCGCGCATGCCTTCGCGCTTGCAGCTCATCTGCGCGCTCATCCGGCCGTTGCGGATATAGCTGTTCTTGATCTCGCACGTGTCGCCCTGCTCGCCGAGCAGTTCCGGCGCCGGCTTGCCGTCGGCGGCGACGCAGGCCCTGATGACCGACTTGTCGCCCTGCTTCACCTTGGTCGCCGGCGTCGTGTTGTCGGTCGTGGCGAGCTGGGTCACCTCGGCATTCACTTCATAGAGCCCCGCGGGCAAAGTGGCTGGCGCTTTCTCGGCCGTTGCGGCCTGCTGCTGCTCGCCGCCGCAAGCGGCCAGTGCGAGCGCTAGGGCCAGCGTCGTTGCGCCAAACCGTTTCGACATCTCCATCCTTATCCTCCCCCTTTTCGCGGCCGACGGCTCCCCTGGACTTTCGCGCCGCAGTCGCCGTCGCCGATGCGGTTCCGCATCGGCCGCGCCGAGGGACGCCGGGCCTCACCGCACCATATGGCGGACGCTCCGCTTTGCAATCGATCAAACGGGGCTTGCCGAAATTCGATAAATGACATATCGTTTATCGATAATACGAGTCGAAGGGGGTTCAAATGAGCAAGTCCACCGCATTACCGATCGCCTATGTCGTCCTTCGTATCCTGATCGTTCTCAACTGGCTGTCCGGGCTGGCCATCCTCGCGCTTCTCACGGCAACTATTGTCGCGCAGGACTGGACCTTCCGGGCGTTGGGTATCACGTCCGATTCCGGCATCCCCGCTATGATCGTCGGGCTTCAGGCAGTCGCGGCGCTTGGCGTGCTGGCGGTGGTGCTCAATCATTTCGTGCTGAAGCGCTTGCTGGCGATCGTTGAAACGGTTGGAGTGGGCGACCCGTTCGTCGCGGCGAATGCCTATCGGCTGCACGCCATCGCCTGGCTGCTGCTTGGCCTCCAACTGATCAGCATCACCATCGCCGCCATCGGCCGAATGATCTCGACGGTCGAACATCCGGTTAAGTTCGATGCGGGGTTTTCCGCCAGCGGTTGGCTGGCCGTGATCCTGACCTTCGTCCTCGCCCGCGTGTTCGCGGAAGGCGCCCTGATGCGCGAAGATCTGGAAGGGACGATTTGACGATGGCGATCATCGTCAAGCTCGACGACCTGCTGCACGCCCGGCGCATGACCCTGACGGAGCTCGCCGAACGGGTCGACATCACGCTTGCCAACCTGTCGATCCTCAAGACCGGCAAGGCCCGCGCGATCCGATTCTCGACGCTGGAATCAATCTGCGAGGTGCTGCAATGCCAGCCCGGTGACGTGCTGGAATGGCGGCCGGAGGTGTAATCCACAATTTCGTCCACAAGAATCTGGCGATCAGCCCGAGTCGCCATCGGAATCGGTCTGGACGACTCGGTTTCGGCCATTATGGTGGACCCGTGCTTCTGATCTTCGGATCGGAAGTGTGGGAAACCCCGCCGGGTCAAACCGGTGGGGTTTACCCGTTTCTGGGGCCAGTGACGCTGAGATTTTCGCAGTCGCGTCGTCCCGCTTTCGTCATTGCGGGTCGGCCGCGCCGGTGTAGATTGTCCGGCCATGGACATCCCCGCCGACGTCTTCACCGAGCCCGCCGATATCTCGAACGACACGCTCGCCAACCTCGGGCCGCTGCGCCGGCTGGCAGGCATCTGGGAGGGAAAGCGCGGGCACGACATCAACCCCAAGGCCGACGGGCCCGAGCACCGCGAATATTACGAACGGATCGAGATGCAGCCGATCGACGCGCAGCCCAACGGGCCGCAGCTGTTCTACGGCCTGCGCTATCACCTCCACATCAACACGCCTGAGGAACAGATCACCTTCCACGACCAGGTCGGTTATTGGTTATGGGAGCCGGCGACCGGCCTGGTGCTGCAAACCGTGGCGATCCCGCGCGGCCAGGTCGCGATCGCGGCAGGCCATGCCGAGCCGGAGGCGAAGAAGCTGATGCTGAAGGCGGAGCGCGGCACGAGCGAATATGGCATCTGCTCGACAACCTTCCTCGAACTCGCGTTCCGCACCGACAGCTACAAGATCGAGGTCGATTTTCACGACGATGGCTCGTGGAGCTATGTGCTCGACACCACGCTGCAGGTGCATGGGCAGGCTGAGCCCTTCCTCCACCGCGACCGCAACCATCTGGTCAAAATTGGCGAGCCTAGCCCGAACCCATGGGCGAAGTTGGTGGGGGGCGGTTAGTCGGCTAACGTCCGTTTTTCGACCCTTTGCGGTCAATCTGTTGAGCTTACCAACCTGCCGGCTGATCCGGTCTAACGACCAATTGACCGCCTCCGGAAGGTTCTTCGTTGGCGGCCAAAACGGGCATGAAGGGCGTTGTGGAAACTTCCACGATTGCCACACCCTCACTGGCTTTTGTCCGGCGTACATAAGTCGGCTCGCCGTCCACGACCTCAGGACCCACGCAGACCGTGCCGATCGGTACATCTACAAGGACACCCGTAATGCTTCCGGGCCGCTGATCCGTCTGCCGTTCTTCTGCTTCAATCCCGGTCCCCGTGGGCTTGCACTGATCCAGAGCTCGCGAATCCTGAGCAAGCGACGTGGGGACAGTGCCGACGACGACCGCGAGACCAATCGCCATATATCCGAGCATTAGACTGACCCTCTCGAAGGCCGAGCGCCTAGGCCGGCTTCACTCACGTCCTTCCTGCTTGCACTGGCCAGGCGGGCGGCAGTTGAAGAAGTTCGCATCGACGTATCCCGCAACCTTTCGCCCGAGTTCGGCGCCGTTGACGTCGGCCCTGCGGAAGTGAATGCCGAGCAGGATCCGCGCCTCGATCACGTCGGGGATGACATCGGTGAAGCGGCTGTAATGCCGCCCGTTGATATCGAACTCCGCCGCGTCGCTGCCGAAAAACGCCTTCGCGCTGTTCATCAACCCGCTAAACAGGCAGTTGGCGCCTGACGGCTCGTCGGCGTACGGCGGCACCGTCCCGAGCGGTGCCCATGTGGTATCGGCGTCGGTCGCAGAGTTGCCGTCGGTGTCGGCGAGATGGATCGCGGTGGTCGGGCGCCAGAAGCCCCAGTGGGCCTTTTCTGCCCAGCAATTGATGATGCTGTCCGCCCCCGCCATGCTGGTCATGGCGTGAAACCGCGCCTGTTCGGTAATGGTCAGTCCCTTCGAAGCCGCCACCTGACGCATGGCCCCGTAGATAAGGGCCGGGGTCGTGGTGGTGGTCCACAGGGCCAGCGAGGTCTGAGGTCCCGTCCGCGTAGCCGAGTCGGCCCGGCCCAATGACTTCACCTCATTGAACTCGGCCGCATATTGGGCGCTTGCCAGAGGCCATGGGCCCGGCGTGTGAAAATATTCCGGTTGCGGCAGGGTGAACGGCCGCACGTTGCGCACCCAAGCGTTCGGATCATTTACCGGGGAAGGGCGCCATTGCCCCGGACCCGGCACGGCAGGGACCGAAAAGCCGGGCGCGCCGAAGCGGCCGTCATCGGCCCGCTTAGCCAGCATCGCCGCAGCGGCAGCGGCTCCAACTTCGATCCCCTTGGCCTTTGCTTGACCCGCGGGAATCTCGGCCAGCGAGCTTGCATATTCTGCATCGAGGCGGACCTTGATCGCGGCCTTGACCTCGGCGGTCAGCGTCGCCGTCGTCGGCGCCTGGTTGACAAGGGCGATCAGGACATGATGCGCCGCTGTCGAAGCCGCCGCGTCCTTGGACGCGCTGGTCGGTGCTTTCAACCCTTTCAGGTAGGGGTCGTGCCCGCCCTTGATGGTGTTGACCGCGTCGTAGACCGCACCCTGGACGATCGCGAGATGAATGATCGTAAGCGGAGGCGAAAACTGGACGCCAGGCGTGGCGGCTGCCGGCCCGTTGACGAGAGTGGCTGCGGCCCTTTCATTCCAGACGCGCACCGCATCATTCTCAGCCGCATAAGCGGTGCCAGGATGCAGGGAGGCGGCGAGCAGGGCGATGGAAAAGAGCCCGGCGCCTCGCCGCTTCACACGTGCACGAGAGGCTGAGTTGTTCGCGGTTTCCGGAAACGCGCAATCGAATTTTGAGATCTGCCTAACCATGTGGTTCCCCCCGATTGAATGGGAACAGGCACCGACGCGCAGCGCCGTCTCGTGAGGGGGCCGAAAGGGCGAAAGCGACCCGGATTCGGGACCGCAAGGCTTCGACTCAGTCGCGATTGGCAAGTGAAATTAACAAATAATAGGGAGCTACAAAGCTTACCGAAAGTTAATAACTATCGGATTGTATCTAGCCGCCATTGCCGACCGCGATCAGGGAGCTGGTCGAGAGCATCGCCGAAATGGCAAGTCGGATAGCTTTTACTCGGCAACGGCGGCGAGATAATGCTCGAGCGTGTTGCGGCCCTTGTCCAGCAGGCTGACGAACGCGGTTCGGCGATCGGTGGGATGCGGGTCGCGCCGAACGAGATGTTCCTTTTCCAGATAATCGACCCACCGCTGAATGGTGGTCGGCGGCGTCGCCAGACTTTTCGACAATGTCGCCCGGGTTTGGGAGGAGCGAGCACCCTCGGCGACGTACAGCAGCAGGAGAATGTCCCACGCCGCTTCGCCGAACATCGCCCGATGAAAATATTCGGATCGAAGCTGACGGTTGCGAATGATTTTCCTGGCCCTGGCAAGCAGCAGATGCCGGTTCTCCGGCGTCACCGGGAGCGGCGCCGCAGGATCGGATGCGGTCGCTTCTCCGGTGATCAATCGCAGCAGCCGCACGGCGGACTCGATATCGTCTTCGGAAAGGGCGAGCATCCTTCCCGGCCGTTCCGAAGAGGTTTCGTCGGACTCAGGCAAGGTCAATGGGCTCTCCAGCAAAGGCCTTCCGCGACTGGAAGCAT
>DASWTR010000275.1:0-3836 GCA_036402035.1 Sphingomicrobium sp. | reverse complement strand
CTCATGGCCGCGCACCCAGGTTGGCATGTCGAACGTCTCGACGCGGACATTGGCGAAACCCATGGCCGTCAGCTTCCTGACCGCCCAGTCGCGGGCGCGCGCCTCGGCCTCGGTCCCGGCCAGCCGCGGGCCGATCTCGGTCGTCAGCCCTTCGGTGATGTCCCAGGCATAATTGTCCGCCAGCGCCTTGTCCCGCAACGCCGCGACCTTTGGGTCGACCTGCGGCGAATGATGGACTTGAGCGGCAAGCGGGGCGGCGGCGGCGAGCAGCGAAGCTGCAATCATGGAACGAAGCATGACCGGATTGCTAAAGGCGCGTTTCTTGGCTGTCACCGCCATTCGTCGAAAAACCCCCATAAAATCTCCCGTGCTGGCGATTAGAAAAGCCGCAGCTGATCGCCCTGTGGCGGCTCGAACAGGTCGGTTCGAAGCCTGAATTTGGCATTGGGCATATTGTAGCGCTTGCAGGCTATTTCGAACCGCGTGCGAAGCAGCTCCGCCCAGGGACCCTGGCCGCGCATGCGGCTGAAGAAATTGGGGTCATTGTCGCGACCGCCGCGGATCGAGTTGATGGTGGCCATGACCTTCGCCGCGCGATCGGGATAATGCTGGTCGAGCCAGGCGCGGAACAGGGGCGCCACCTCGTGCGGCAGCCGGACCGGCAGCCAGAAGGCGCCGTTCGCGCCGGCCTCGGCACCTCTGGCGACGATCGCCTCCAGCTCATGGTCCGTAATTTGCGGAATGACCGGCGCAATCGCGACATGGGCCGGAACGCCGGCTCCCCGCAGCGCCTTGACCGCCGCCAGCCGTTTGCGCGGCGCCGGGGCACGCGGCTCCAGCGTCTTGTGGACCTTGGGATCGAGCGAGGTCACCGACAGTGCCACCGACGCCAATCCCAATCTTGCCGCTGGCGCGATCAGGTCGAGATCGCGCAGCACCCGATCCGATTTGGTCGTGATGGTGAAGGGATGCTTGGTCTCGAGCAGCAACTCGATGATCGACCGGGTGATCCGCCAATGTTCCTCGATCGGCTGATAGGGATCGGTGTTGGTCCCCATGGCGATCGGGCGGACGCTGTAGCCCGGCTGCGACAATGTCGCGTGGAGCAGCTTGGCGGCATCGGGCTTGGCGAACAGCCGGCTTTCGAAATCCACGCCTGGCGACAGGTCGTGAAAGGCGTGGGTCGGCCGCGCGAAGCAATAGATGCAGCCGTGCTCGCAGCCGCGATAGGGATTGATTGAGCGGTCGAACCCGATGTCGGGCGAGCTGTTGCGGGTGAGGATGGACTTGGGCCGCTCGACCGTGACGGTGGTCCTGCGCTGCACGACTCCGTCGAGCTGCTCGACGTTGTCGAGCCAGTCGCCGTCGGCAATTTGCTCCTTCAGATTGAACCGCGTGGGGGTGGCATTGCGGGTTGCCCCGCGCCCGGAGATCGACTCGACCGGCATGGATCGAGCCTAGCCATTACGTGGGAACATAACAAGAACATCCGTGCTCCCGCAGGGGACACGGATGCTCGTTTTGCCAGTGGATCGTGGCGTTAGAAGAGAATGACCAGCAGGATGATGAGAAGAATCAGACTACCAATACCGATATACATGAGCGGTCTCCTTACGCCCCGCTCCCCATGCTCCTAAAACCGTTGGAGGGAACCAGCGGTTCCGCTGTTCAGCGTCGCTTCGACGGGAATTCCGGCCACTTGTGCTGGGCCAGCGAAGAGAGGGTCGGCGTCGGTTCGCCCTTGAGACCCTGGATCACCCACATGTTGCGCAGGACCGAGGGTACGTAGAAACGCGTCTCCCAATAAGGAATGCTTTCGATCCACAGCAAAGGATCCCCCCGGTCGTAATAAGCCCAGCGCTCGACCGGCACCGGTCCGGCATTATAGGCCGCGATCACCTTCGGCAGCTGGCCTCCGGTCGCCGCCTTGCCGCGGATTAGCTCGATGAACGCCTGGCCATAGTCGATATTGATCAGCGGATCCTTGAGCGCGGCTGCCGTGACGGTCGTGCCGCGCGCCCTGGCGGTATCGCCCGCGGTGCCCGGTCGAACCTGCATCAGGCCAACCGCGCCGGCCGGGCTGACCGCTTCGGCGCGGAAGTTCGATTCCTGGATGATGTGGGCATAGGCGAGGGCAGGGTCGACCCGCCAGCCGTTGTAGGGCGTCCAGTCGGGGGTCGGATAGCGGTCGGCGGCATCGACCTGGGCACCAGGCTGGCCGAAATGAGCGAGCCAGAACTGCGCGCCGGCGAGGTTCAGCTTGTCGGCGACCCGCACCAGCGAGCGATGGTCGGCCGGGCTTCCGATCTTGGCCTGGTGGCGAAGCAATTCCTCCGCGCTGGACCGCCAGCCGATCGCCGCCAGCTCGGCGGCGCGACGGACATTGGGCAGCGCCTCGATGCGCTGCATATCGCGCGGCTCGGCGCCTTTCGGCATGCGCTTGTCCATGCCCAGCGTCTCGCGCGCCAGCAGGCCGTAGAAACTCTCCTGCGACCGCGCGGCGGCCCGCAGCAGCGGCTCGACCTCCTGCGGCCGCCGGCTCGCCTGGGCAGAGCGCGCCGCCCAATAATGAGCAGCTGCGTAGAATTCAGGCTCGCGGGCGCGGGATGCCGCCTCGCGGAACGAGCCATGGGCCGCGTTCCAGTCGTGCAGACGCCAGGACGCAAGGCCCGAGATCCAGGCGGCCTGCGCCGCCCAGTCGCCGGATGCTCCGGCCCGGCCGTAATCGGCCACACGGCGGGCATCGGCGTCGCGGCCGCTGACAAAATACATCCACGCGACCCGATGCGCAGCTTCGGCCCGTGCCTCGTAGGACAGAGTCGGTAGTGCCGCCACGAACAGCGCTTCGGCGCTGGCGCCGTCGTCGATCTTGATCAACGGCTCGATCGCCAGGCGCAGCTGGTCCATCGCCGGTTCGCCCTCGACCGAGCGGGTCTTGCCGCGGCGCGGCGCGCTGCCGAGCGACACGGTCGCGCGCGGCCAATAAATGGCGGGTGGCTGAGTCGCGCCACGAGTCGCCGCCAGGCGTTGCAACTGCTCGGCCTGGGGAAGTTCGGGCGCCTCCGCCAGCAGCGCCAGGATCGGCGCAAGATCGATCCTGGGCGAATCCTTGGCGGTGTAGAGCTCGGCCCGGGCATATGATTTCAATACCCCGGCCGGCATCGCCTCAATCCCGAGCCGCGCCGCTTCCCATTCGCGGTTGGCGATCGCCGTAAGCACGCCGCGCCAGTCCCTCGGTATTACGATGGGCCGCACCGGTGGTGGTGCCGGCTGTAGAACCGGAGCCGGCGCAGCGGGCTCTGTAGCAGGCTGCTGCTCGGCTGGCGCCGGATCGATCGGGGCGAGGGGGTCTATCTCCTGCGCCAGAACCGGTGCCGAGATCGCAACGCCAACAAGAAACAGGCTCAGCCGCATCAATCGCTCTCGCTCATCAACAATAACAGGTCGCGCCACGCCAGCGCCTTGTCGGACGGCCGCTGCAGCAGCCAGCGCGGATGAAAGGTTGCTACCGTCCGAACCCCTTCGATCCGATGAACGCGTCCGCGCGCCCGGGCCAGAGGCTCGCCAAGCATGGCACGGGCAGGGGCATCGCCGAACAGGATCAGCCGCTCCGGCCTGGCAAGCCGGACGTGGTCGCGGGCGATGCCGGCGCAGTCGGCCAATTGCTCTCGGCCGATCCTGGCGCCGGGCGCATGGAAGCAACTCAATGAGGCCAGATAGGCTTCATCGGGTTTCAGGCCAATCGCTGCCAGCATCTTGATCGTCAGTTCCCATGCCTCGCCGCCGATAGGCTGGCCAGAAGCCGCGTCGTCACGGTCGGGAAGGTCGGATAACAG
>DASWTR010000274.1:0-6370 GCA_036402035.1 Sphingomicrobium sp. | reverse complement strand
TGGGCGGTACACCTGCATGGCATTGGTGCCGGAATTGCCGCCCAGCGTAATCCCGCCGCCAGGCAGGAAGATCCGGCCGCCGATAACCGCGCTGCCCTTGAGCCCGTGGACCGCGATGGGGAGGTCCGGCAATTTCGTCCAGCGGTTGGCGCGGGGGTCATAGCCATAGGCGTTGGGCGTCAGGCCCAGCACATGGGTCCGCTCGCCCTCTCCGCCAAAGACGAACATGCAGCCGGCATGGGCCGCTCCGGTGATGCCACCTCGAGGCGCTGGAAGCGGCGCGCCCCGCGTCCAGCGCCGGGTCGCCGGATCGTAAATCTCCACCACGTCGACCCGCTCGGCCATGGCGCCGGGACCGGTGCGGCCACCGGCGACAATGATCTTCCCGCCTAACGCGACCATGGCGAGGTGATTTCGCTGGGTGGGCAGGTCGGGAAGCTTCTCCCATTTGTCGGTCGCCGGGTCGTAAACCTCGAACGCGTGGCCGCCGGGCGGGCGGCCGCCGGCCACGTAAATCTTGCCGTCGATGACGGCCTTGCCGCCGCCACTGCGCGCGGTCGGCATTGGCGCACGCTTGGTCCAGCCGCCGACCGCCGGATCGTGGACCCAGGTGTCGGCGACATATACTTCCGGCCGGCCGGTGGTGGCACCGTCGATCTCGCCGCCGATCATATAGAGCTTGCCGCCCACCGCCGCGACGTGCGTGTGGTGGATCGGCTGGGGCAGGGTCGGTCCCAGTGACCAGCGGCTGGTGGCGGGGTCATAGATCTGGACGAGATTGGAGGGGAGCCGTCCGGGCGGATAGCCGCCAAGTACCCAGATCTTGCCGCTGAATTCTGCAACCGCGTGTTCGGAGCGCGGCAGGGGCATGGCGGCCCCCATACTCCACCCGTCGAATTCGGGCATTGCGCCCACGGGTGGACCTTGGCTCACCCGATCGTTCCAGGTTTCCCGGAGTTCGTTTGCCTCGACCGGTGTTGACCGGTTGGGCGGTTGCGGCGGCCAGCTTCCGGGTGGTTGCTGCGCCGATGCGCCGACGCAAAACAACAGCGCGGCAGCAGTGGTAAGAAGAGTTTTGGCCACAGGGCCGACTGTAACGCTACACCGGTCGATCATCCCCAATCTCCTCTCGGAACGTCCAGTCATCCTGCCTCGGATGCGAACCTTGGAACACAGGTTCGACAAGCAGCAGGCTGGGGTCGCCCAGCGTCCGCGACGTCGAGATCGAAGGCGCCTGCCTAGGCCAAATGCCGCTTGAGGAAGCGGATCGTGCGGCCCCAGGCCAAGTCGGCGGCTTCCTTGTTGTAGCGCTCTGCCGAGGTGTCGTTGTTGAAGGCGTGATGGGCGCCGTCATAAGCTTGATAGGTAACCGGCTTGCCAGCAGCGCGAAGCGTGGCGACCCATGGGAAGAGCGTCTGCGCTACCCTGGCATCGGTGCCAGCGTGATGGATCAATAGCGGCGCCTGGACCTTGGCCGCTTCGGACGCGTCGGGCGCGGGGCCGTAGTAGACGACGCCCGCATCCAGCTTGTCACCCGCAGCGACCGCTAGTCGGTTGACGAAGGCGCCGCCCCAACAGAAGCCGACCGCGCCGACCTTTCCGCCGCGGCTGGACTTCGCGAGCGTTTCCAGCATCGCCACCGCGTCGGCCGTCGATTTGGCGAGGTCGAGCTTGCCGATGGCGTCGCGCGCCGCGTCTTCATTGGCCGGCGTCCCGCCCGACGGAGACAGGAAGTCCGGCGCCACCGCACGGAAGCCTTCGAGTGCGATGCGTCGCGCCACGTCCCGGATATGGTCGTTGAGGCCGCGATTTTCGTGGACCACCAAGATCGTCGGCTTCAAATTCCGCCTGACGGATTCGGCTACATAGGCTTTGTAGCCAGCCGGGCTGTCAAAGGTCATCGTGCGGGTGGTGAGCCGCCTGTCGTCGGCCGGGACAATCGCCGCCGCGGCAGGGGAGGCGGCGATGGACGCGATCAGGCTCGTCGCTGCCGCTGCGCTGCCGGCGATCAGGGTCATCCGGGCGAAGAAATCGCGCCGATCCATGCCCTCATGCGTGAAGCGGTCATAGAGCTCGATGGCCCGTTGAAGCTTGCCCGCGTCCATCCCTGTCCTCCCTTATCCCGCGGCCTGCATCTCCGCGATCAGCCGGTTATCCTCGTCCTTGCCGCGCCTGTAAGCCTCGCGCTGGCTGAGGCGCTCGGCGTAGGCGGTAAAACTATCGAGTTTCGGCAGGGTGCCGAACTGGGTGCCCCACATCACGGCGCTGCCGACATAGACATCTGCCGCGTTGAACCGCGCCCCGCAGACATAATCGCGGCCGGCAAGGTGATCGGAGAGCGCGGCCACTGCTCGATCATAGTTGCCATAGCCAAACATGCGCTCACGCTCGCTGGTCGGTTTGAAGCCTGCCGCCTGGTTCGTCACCGCCTGTTCGAGGGGGCCGGCGGCAAAGAACATCCAGCGGTAATAATCCGCCTTCTCGTCATCGCGCGGCGCCAAGCCGGCCTCCGGATAGACGTCGGCCAGATAGGCGCAGATCGCCGCTGCCTCGGTAACCACGCGGCCCTTATGAGCGATTGCCGGTACCTTCTGCATCGGGTTGATCGCCCGATACTCCTCGCTCTTCATCCCCGATGCATAGTCGAGGATCTCGGTGTCGTAGGGCGCGCCGACCTCTTCCAGCATCCAGCGGACGATCTGACCGCGGCTCATCGGATTGTGATAGAAAATGATGTCGCTTGCCATGCGGCCCTCCTACGCCTCGTCGATTGCCCGGCAGAGCATGTCCACCATGACCTTTAGTGCCGCGATCCGGACGGGGCCTCGCCCGATCGCGCCGAAGCGGCGTTCCTCGACCTTAGTCGGGCCGCCGCGGCGGGCGCAGGCCATGTAGACCAGCCCCTCTTCGCTGTCCGGCCCCGCCGGGCCGGCGAAGCCAGTGACCGACAGGGCGATGTCGGCGTCGCACTGATTCAGCGCGCCCTCGGCCATCGCCCTGGCCACGTCGGCATTTACCGCATCGTTGCAGTCGACCAGCTCGGCCGGCACGCCGAGCAGTTGCTGCTTGGCCTCGCCCGAGTATGTAACGAAGCCACGATCGAAGCCATGGCCGCACCCCTCGATGTCCGTCAGCAGCGAGGCGAGTAGGCCGCCGGTGCAGCTTTCTGCCGTGGCGACGGTCAGCTCTTTCTCGCACAACCGGCGCATCGCCTGCTCGGCCTTGCGGTCGAGGTCGGCAGGAAGCGCCGGCTCGAGCGTTTCGCTCACCCGCGTTCGCCAGGCGTTTCGGCCTGGGGCGTCGGATTAGGCGCCGGCGCAGGCGCAGCTCCGCCACGCTCCGCCGCCGTCGCGTCGCGGGCGGCCCTGAACTCGCTGTCCTGGCTCCAGTTCGGCCAGACCGTTGAGTTGGCCAGCCGCGAGCCCAGGGCGTGCAACAACTGCGCATCCTGGATCACGCCGGTGTAAGTCCAGCCCGGCTGCCACTCATCGTCGGGCTGGTGGTAGCGCTTGGCGGTGTATTCGGCGGCGATAGCGTTGCCGCGCTCCACCCCGCCCTCGACCAGGTCATTGCCCGATCGGAAGCTGATCGCCGGGACGCCTTCCTTGGAGAAGGGGAAATGGTCGGAGCGGAAGAAGCCGCCGGCTTCGGGCCGCGGATCGGGCGAGAAATAGCGGCCCTGTTTCTTGCCTTCCTCGACCAGTAGATCGAGCAGCTCCAGCTTCACCAGGCCGGAGATGCTGAAATTCTTGGCCGGGCCATAGACGCCCATCGAATCGGTGTTGATCACGCCGACCGTCTTGCCCAGCGGATAGAGCGGGTTGGCCGCATAATATTCGGAGCCGAGCAAGCCCTTCTCCTCGGCCGCCACGAACAGGAACAGCACCGATCGCTGCGGTCGCGGGCCGGCGGCGAAGACGCGCGCCTGCTCCAGCACATGGGCCGTGCCCGACGCGTTGTCGACCGCACCGTTGAAGATGCGGTCGCCGTTGGCGTCGGGCTGGCCGATGCCAAGGTGATCGTGGTGCGCCGAGTAGATCACCGTCTCATCCGGACGGGTCGAACCGGTCAGGCGGCCGGCGACATTGTAGCTGGTGATGACCTCGGTCTTGGCATTGAGGTTCACGCTAAGGCCCGTCTTGAGGTCGACCGGCTGGAAATCCTTGCGCTTGGCCGCGGCCTTGACCTGGTCGAAGTTGAGGCCGGCATTGCGGAACAGGGTGCGCGCCTGCTCCAGCTGGATCCAGCCGTTGACCGGGGCATGCGCCGACGCCGCATCCTGGCGGACGATGTCGAACATGGTGTTGGTGTTGCTGTTCTGGACCGTCGCCCAGCCGTAGCTGGCCGGCGCCGTTTCATGGACGATGATCACGCCGGCCGCGCCGCGCCGTGCCGCTTCCTCATATTTGTAGGTCCAGCGGCCGTAATAGGTCATCGCCTTTCCGCCGAAATCGCCTTCGCCGCCCTCAAAATCCGGATCGTTGACCAGGGTGACGATCACCTTGCCCTTGACGTCCTGGCCCTTGAAATCGTCCCAGCCGCGCTCGGGCGCGGTGACGCCGTAGCCGACGAACACCATCGGTACGTTGCTAAGGTTGATCGCCGTCTGTCCGTTGAGCGGCGAGCGGATCGCGATTTCCGGTCCCTGGCGGAGCTGCGTGACCTTCCCGCCGCGGTTGATGCTGATCGAAGGCGTTCCGACGATGTCGGACTTCAGTAGCGGCACGCGCTGGGTCCACTGCCGTTGGCCATTGACCACCTCGCCGCCCGGCTCGACGCCGGCCGCCTGGAGCTGTTGGACCAGATACTGGACGGTTTTCTGCTCACCCGGCGTGGCCGGCCCGCGTCCCTCGAAACTGTCGTCCGAGAGCGTCTTGATATGGCTGTCGAGCCGCGCCGGGTCGAAGGATTGGCCAGCAGCGCTGCTGGCAAGAAGAATGGCGAATGCGGACAGGGGGGCGAGGATACGCAAGGCGGCGAACTCCTGACGAGATTGGAAGTGCGGAATGTTTGGAACCGCCTTCTGCTCCCGTCAAGAAATCCGCTAATTCTATCGGTGTTCCGGCCGCTCGACCTTTTACAGGAACTGGCCTGGTGCCCCGAGAAGGCGTCGAGCGCCTTCGTGGAAATGGTCTGCCGGCGGGTTCTTCAACCGAAACAGCCGCAGTCTCTCTTCCCCAGTCGAGTCCAGCCGGAAATTGCCGCTTTCCAGCAGGTCGGCGATCCATCCGAGGAACTTACCGAGCGATTCCGCGAGCACGACTTTCACATCTTCATCGCGGCCGAAAATGATCACCTGGCCGATCCGCCCGGCCGGCCATGGGTCGTAATCGAGGCCGATATGGTTTCCGGACCAGTCGTGCGTAAGCGGAATCCAGCGGCGATTGATGTAGGCCGGATCGACGGCCCCTGCCGGCCATCCCGCGCCATACATTCGAACCCCATCGACGGACCAATAGCGGTTGCCGGCGAAAATCTTATCATTGAGGACCTCGCCCCACGCCTTCCACTGCGATTCCGCGTGACGCAACGACAATAGGGGAAGGCCGTAAATGTGGCCGTAGGTATCGGTTTCGGTAATATCGTCGCCGTCGTGCCAGCGATAAAGCTGACGATATGCGCGCGAAAGCTTGATACCGATTACCCGCTCGAATGCATCAATCTGTGCGTCTGTTGCCGGCGGATTGAAGGCGTATCGACCGGGCGGATGGCGTTGATTCCAAGCGCGGATGTCCGTTTCCGATGCTGGCGGCTTGTGCGTTTGCAGACCTTTCGGAAGGTGCGCCTCGTACCACGCGTCGAGGCGCGCCAGCACTGGCGCGATGTCTTCGTCCAGGAGAGGTTTCGGCTGGCCTGGGGGTCGCTTGGGTGGGTCCATCTTGGCTTGAGGTTTCCCGCTCTGCTTCATGCACCGCCCGGGAAACAGCGCCACGAGGCCGGCTGCGGCGACCATGCAGCTACCCAGCACCAGATTTCTCCGGTGGTGGTTCACACAGCCTCGCCCCGTCGCCCGAACATGCCGTCAAAGCTTATCTGAGGCCGGTTAGAGATTTCCTATCAATTTTTGCAGGCGGGCGGATCGCTCCGCCGCGCCTTCCTTTGCCAGCTACGTTACTCCGCCGCCGGAGCGTCGCCGCTGGCCTTCCGCCTGGCCTTGGATTTCGGTACCGGCGTCGGCCCCTTGGTTCGCGTAGCCTTGGGCGGGGCCGGACTGATTTCGAACGCCAGCTGGCCGTCCTTGATGTGGACCTTGACCTCGCCGCCATCGACCAGCTTGCCGAACAAGAGCTCCTCGGCCAGCGGCTGCTTGATCTTCTCCTGCACCAGCCGCTGCATCGGCCGCGCACCATAGAGCTTGTCGTAGCCGCGG
>DASWTR010000273.1:0-5946 GCA_036402035.1 Sphingomicrobium sp. | reverse complement strand
AAATCGCCTCGATCGAGGGCCTCGACGACGAGATTGCGTCGGAGCTTCAGAGCCGCGCGACCGAGGCGCTGGAGCGCCGCGAAGCCGCCGCCCGCGAGGAGCGCCGCAAGCTCGGCGTCGAAGACGCGCTGGCGGAGCTGCCCTACCTGACCGAGCAGATGCTGGTGACGCTGGGCAAGGCGGGGATCCGCACGCTCGACGACCTCGCCGATCTGGCGACCGACGAGCTGATCCAGAAGAAGCGCGCCGAGCCGCGTCGCCGGGCGGAGACCGCCACCAACAAGCGCACCGAGGACAAGGCCGGTATTCTCGCCGACTATGGCCTCAGCGAAGAGCAGGGCAACGAGATCATCATGGCCGCCCGCGCGCACTGGTTCGAGGATGAGCCGGCCGCAACCGAGGAGGACGCGGTTGCGGAAAAGGATCAATGATACTGCGCTAGTCAGTTCCCCGGCGAAGGCCGGGGCCCAGGGCGATGCGAAGCAGCGCTCACGCGCTCCTGGACCCCGGCCTTCGCCGGGGAACAGCCCTGAACGTACCTGCATCCTTACCCGCCGCACGGGCAGCCGCGAGGACCTCATTCGTCTCGCCCTCGGACCTGATGGACAGGTCGCGCCGGACATCCGGGCCCGCGCCCCTGGCCGCGGCGCCTGGATCGGCGTCGGGCGCAACGCGCTCGACGAGGCGAATGCCAAGAGCAAGCTTAAGGGTGCACTGTCGCGCGCGTTCAAGACCGGCGCGCTCGACGTGCCCGAAGACCTCGGCGAGCGGATCGAGGCCGCGCTTCGTCAGCAGGCACTCGACCGCCTCGGGCTGGAAGCGCGCGGCGGCACGCTGATCAACGGCGCCGAGAAGGTCGAGCAGGCTGCCAGGGCCGGCAAAGTTCATCTGCTAATCCATGCCGCCGACGCCGGCGAGGACGGCCGCCGCCGGCTCGACCAGGCCTGGCGGGTCGGCGGCGGTGGCGACCGAGGCTTGGTTTTTCCCGAGGGACGCACCATCTTATCGGTGGCGCTGGGCCGCGAGAACGTGGTACACATCGCCTTGACCGATGCCGCTGCCGCAAGGCGCGTCACGCACGCCATCGACCGGTGGCAAGCTTTCATTGACCCCGATGCTGGGCTAGAGCGCGGCCACACCGCCGCGGGGCCGAGCGCGAGCGACGTATTTGTAGACGAAGGAAACGCATGACCGACCAGAGCGACAAGCCCAAACTTGGCACCCGGCCACCGCTGGGCCTGAAGCGTACGGTCGAGACGGGCAAGGTGAAGCAGAGCTTCAGCCACGGCCGCTCGAACACCGTCGTGGTCGAGGTCAAGAAGCGGCGCATCCTGGGTAAGCCGGGCGAGGCCCCCGCGCCCGCCGAGACCAAGCCCGTCGCCGAGGCCCCGGCGCCGGCGCCGAAGCCGGCTGCCCCCGCGCCGAAACCGGCCGCGAAGCGCCCGGTCGACGACATCACCGCGCGCAAGGAAAGGCAGGAGCGGCTGCTGCGCGAGGCGGAGGAAGCCCGCATGGCGGCGCTCGAGGAAGCGCGTCGTCGCGAGGACCGCACGAAACAGGTTCAGAGCGAGGAAGAGAAGCGCCGCGCCGAAGAGAATCGCAAAGCCGAGGAAGAGGCTGCTCGCAAGGCCGCCGAGGAAGCGGCCGCGGCCGCGAGCCAGGTCGTTGAGGAAGCGGCTACGGCCGCCCCGCCAACGGTCGCGGATGAGGAAGACGACCGCGGATTCCGCCGACCCGCCGCTGCTCCGGGCCATGCGCCCAAGCCTGCTCGGCCGGCCCATCCCGGGGCGCACCGTCCGCGCGACGATCGTCGCCATGCCGGCAAGCTGACCGTTTCCCGTGCCCTTACCGGCGAAGATGACAGCCGCACCCGCAGCCTCGCCGCGCTCCGCCGTGCCCGCGAAAAGGAAAAGCGCGCCCACCAGCAGGCGGGCCCGGCGCAGAAGCAGGTCCGTGACGTGGTCGTCCCGGAGGCGATCACCGTGCAGGAACTGGCCAACCGCATGGCCGAGCGCGGCGCCGACCTGGTCAAATCGCTGTTCAAGATGGGCATGGCAGTGACACTGACGCAGACCATCGACCAGGACACCGCCGAGCTGCTGGTCACCGAGTTCGGCCACAACATCAAGCGCGTCAGCGAGGCGGACGTCGACATCGACACCTCGGTTGACGTGGATGCCGAGGAGACGCTGCAGTCGCGGCCCCCGGTGGTGACGATCATGGGCCACGTCGACCACGGCAAGACGTCGCTGCTCGACGCCATCCGTGGCGCGGATGTCGTCAAGGGCGAGGCCGGCGGCATCACCCAGCATATCGGTGCCTATCAGGTCACGCTGAAGGACAAGTCGAAGGTCACCTTCCTCGACACGCCGGGCCACGAGGCGTTCACGGAAATGCGCGCCCGCGGCGCCAACGTCACCGACATCGTCGTGCTGGTGGTGGCCGCCGACGACGGCCTCAAGCCGCAAACGATCGAGGCGATCAACCATACCAAGGCGGCCGGCGTGCCGATGATCGTGGCGATCAACAAGATCGACAAGCCCGACGCCAACCCGCAGAAGGTCCGCGAGGAGTTGTTGCAGCACGAGATCGTCGTCGAGCAGATGGGTGGCGACGTCCAGGACGTCGAAGTCTCGGCGCTCAAGAAAACCAACCTCGACGGCCTTCTGGAAGCAATCAACCTCCAGGCCGAAATCCTCGAACTGAAGGCCAACCCCGACCGCTCGGCCGAAGGTACGGTGGTCGAGGCCAAGCTCGACAAGGGCCGCGGCCCGCTGGCGACCGTGCTGGTCCAGCGCGGGACTCTCAAGGTCGGCGACGTGATCGTGGTTGGCGCCGCCTCGGGCAAGGTCCGGGCGATGATCGACGACCATGGCCGCCAGGTGAAGGAGGCGCCGCCGTCCTTCCCGGTCGAGGTGCTCGGCCTCGGCGCCGTGCCGTCGGCCGGCGACCAGCTGACCGTGGTCGAGAATGAGGCGCGCGCCCGCGAGGTCGCCGCCTATCGCCAGGGCGTGCTCGACCGCAAGCGGACCACCTCCGCGCCGGTCAGCCTCGAGAATATGTTCGCCAACCGCGCTTCGACCACGATTGAGTTCCCGCTGGTCATCAAGGCCGACGTGCAGGGCTCGGTCGAGGCGATCGTCAGCGCCGTCAACAAGATCTCGACCGACGAGATCCGGGTGCGCGTGCTTCATTCGGGCGTCGGTGCGATTACCGAGAGCGACGTGACTCTCGCCGCGTCCACCGGCGCGCCGATCATCGGCTTCAACGTCCGCCCCAACGCCAAGGCGCGCGAGACCGCCGAGCGCAACAAGGTGGAGTTTCGCTACTACGACGTCATCTACCACCTCACCGATTGGGTGAAAGGCGCGATGGCGGGCGAGCTCGGTCCGGAGATAATCGAGAATGTCGTCGGCCGCGCCAGAGTCCAGGAAGTGTTCCCGGCCGGCAAGAAGGACAAGGCCGCCGGCCTGCTGGTGCTCGAAGGCGTCATCCGCAAGGGCCTCCACGCCCGCCTCACCCGCGAGGATGTCATCGTTTCGAAGACGACCATCTCGTCGCTCCGCCGCTTCAAGGACGACGTCAAGGAGGTCAATGCCGGCATGGAGTGCGGCGTGCTGCTGGCCGACACCAACGACATCAAGCCGGGGGATAATCTCGAGGTATTTGAGGTCGAGGAAAGGGCGCGCACGCTGTAAATTTCCCTCTCCCTTGGGAGAGGGAGGGAGCTGCCTTGGCAGCGGAAGGGTGAGGTTGAGTGACTAGATCGTCCTCACCTTCCCACTCGGCTCCGCCGAGCGGGCCCCTTCCTCTCCCAAGGGAGAGGAGATTTAATGAACGCCCCTATTTCGCCCTCGATCTTCGACCGGTTCGATCCGCCGCCGTCGGCGAAGCTGCTCGGCTGGACTCTCCGCGCCATCGATCCCGATGCGGGCACGATCGAGATCGGCTTCACCGCCGACGAGCGTTTCACCAACCCGGGCGGCACCGTCCAAGGCGGCTTCCTCGCTGCCATGCTCGATGACACCCAGGGGCCCGCCCTGTTCGGCCACACGCATGGCGAAGCCTATGCCCCGACGATCGACTTCACCATCAGCTTCCTCAAGGAAGCCAGGCCAGGCCAGTTTATCGCCAAAGGTCGCGTGGTGCGGATGGGCAAAACCATCGCCTTCACCGAGGCCGAACTGTTTGACGAAGCCGGCGACATCGTCGCCCGCGCCACTTTCACCAACCGCGTGATGCGCGGCGACAAGGCGAACGGGAGATATTGATGCGGCGCCAGGAAACCGCCGAAGGACGCTCGGTCCGCTTGCTCCGCGTCGGCGAGCAGGTGCGCCACGTGCTGAGCGATATCCTCCAGCGCGGCGATGTGCATGACGATACGCTGCAAAGCCATCTGGTCAGCATTACTGAAGTGCGCATGTCGCCCGACCTGCGTCATGCGACGGTGTTCGTGAAGCCGCTGCTCGGCCAGGACGAGGCGGCGGTGCTCAAGGCATTGCGCACCCACACCGCCTACCTCCAGCGCGAAGTCGCCGGAAAGGTCCGGACCAAATATGCAGCGAAGCTGAAGTTCCTTGCCGATGAAAGCTTCGACGAAGGCGGACGGATCGACCAGCTGCTTCGTTCGGAGAAGGTGGCGCGAGACCTTGATGACTAGGTTCGCCCGCTCGCCATCCCTGCAAATTGGGGTGGGGCTGGCTCTTGCCGCGTTCGCGCAGCTGCTCAGCCTTTTTCTCGTCGGGGCCGGCCATGGTTGGCTCGCCCCGTTGCCGGCGTCACTCTGGCTGTGGGTGCTGACCCCCCTCGCATTCCTGTTCGCCTGGCCGGGCAACGGCGCGGGATGGAAAATATTGCTGCCGATGCTTTTGGTTGCGGTGGTCCTGGACGCCTGGCTGATCAACCGCACGATCGCGGAGGACAACGCCCTTCCCTTCTATCTGGAGGTCAACGGTCTCGTCGGCTTCCTGATCGTAGGCCTGTGGATCGGCTTGTGGCTGCTATGGCAGGGTATCGTGCTCGCCAGCCTGTTCATTCGCAAGGTCGAACAATGACCGATTGCTTGTCCGCACCACTGACCGGCGACGGTTGCCGTGCCGAACTGTTCGACGAGCAATGGCGCGAGCCGCTCAAGGCCGCCTGCGCCGAGGATCCGGAAATCTGGCCGATCTATTCGATCAGCTTCGATCCCGACCATTTCGACGAAAGCATCGATCTTTTCTCGAAATACAAGCGCAACCGCACCTTCGTATTGTTCGAAGGCGATGAGCTGGCCGGCATGTCGAGCTTCCTCGGCATCGATGAGCATCGCGGCGCGCTGGAGATCGGCGGCACTTATTATCGTCCCAAGTTCCGCGGCACCGGCTTCAACCGCCGGGTCAAGGACATGATGCTGCGCCGCGCATTCGATTGCGGCTTCCGCCGGATCGAGTTCCGCGTCGACGAGCGCAACAAGCGCAGCCAGGCGGCGATGGCTAAGCTCGGCGCCGTGCGCGAAGGCCTGCTCCGCGCCGACCGCATCACCTGGACCGGCCAGGTCCGGGACACGGTGCTCTTCTCGATCCTCAAGGACGAATGGGCTTCATAATTTCCTCACTCTTGCCGGCTCACTTTCGGGGTTCCCGCTTTCGCGGGAATGACGATATTGGGGCGATGGTGGGTCGGACGATCATGTTGGCATTTTTGACCTTGCTTGCCGCGCCAGCGGCGGCGAAGTCACCCGGCCTGACCGTAAAAGCCGGTGAGAGCTGGACCTTCAGCCTTTATCGCGGCCAACCAGTCAATGCGCGCAAGGCCAACCCGTCGGCCAAGCCGGCGCCCGGCAAGATCCACGTGACGGTCCGCTCCATGATGGGGACGACCATGACGATCAGCAGCGCCAATGACATCGGTTACACCTATCGCGCCGAACTGATCGGCGCGGGCAAGAAAATGCCGGCGCGCAGC
>DASWTR010000272.1:0-2483 GCA_036402035.1 Sphingomicrobium sp. | reverse complement strand
CCGTTGACCGCCTGAACCGCTGCGCTCACGCCCTTGCCGCCCCAGCGCGACTTATCGCCATCGCGCTTCTCAACCGCCTCATGCGCGCCGGTCGAGGCGCCCGAGGGAACCGCCGCCCGGCCCAGCGAGCCATCCTCCAACGTCACATCCACTTCAACCGTCGGATTACCTCGGCTGTCGAGGATCTGGCGGGCGTGGATGTCGACGATCGCGGTCATGCGGGTCCCTTTTTCGTTAAACTGGCGTCGGAAGTCGTTGCGGCCCCTATACGGCGCGCGGCAAAGGGTGCAACTTGTCGCTCGCCAAACCATGTGTCCGGAACGTGAGCGGGCGTGCCGGGTTGAACGGGAAAAGGAGGAGTTGAGTCCATGGCCGATCCGAACGAACTTCCCGAAGGCACCGACACCGTCATCGCCGGCGCATCCGCAACCGAGAATGAGGAGGCCCTGATCGTGCGCGAACCCACCGCGAGGGACAAGGCGATCGACAAGCTGCGCAGCGGCACCGACAAATTTTCCGGCCAGGCAGCCGACAAGGCGCGCGAACTGGTCGGCCAGGGGCTGGAACGCGGCGGCGAAGCGCTCGCCAATGTGTCAAAGCTGATCGGCGACACCGCCTCTAGCCTCGACGACCGGCTGGGCGAGGAGTATGGCGAATATGCCCGCCGCGCGGCGAGTGCGATCGAGGATGCGGCAAACCGTGTCGCCTCCAAGGATCCCGACGAGCTGATCGACGACACCCGCGAATTCGTGCGCAAGAGCCCGGGCGTGGCCCTGGCCGGTGCAGCGGTCGTCGGCTTCGCCCTGGTCCGGCTGGTCAAGGCCGGGCTCGATCAGGGGCAGGACCGGGGCGGCAAGAAGGGTCGCAACAAGAGCTAGCCTATGGACAGCGGGGGCGACGACGAGCTGGACGAAAAGCCGATCGGTGAGCTGTTCGGGCAGCTGATCGACGAGGGCAAGGCTTATGCCAGGGCTGAGCTTGGCCTGGTCAAGGCCACAGCCGAAGCAAAAGCCGACGCGGCGAAGAAGCCGGCCCTCCTCGGCGCTGCGGCGCTGCTCTTCGGAATTGCGGGCGTCATCGTGCTCTGCATGACCCTCGCGCTTGCCCTTGCGACCCTTATCGGACCACTGGCCGGCGGGCTGATCGCGTCGCTGGTGACCTTCGCCATCGCCTATGGCCTGTTCCTCTGGGCGAAGCAGGAAGCCAGGAAACTCCAGTGACCGACACGCCGAAAATCACCGCTGCCCGCATCGAGGTCGCGCGAACCCGTGCCGCGCTACTCGAAACCACGCACGAATTGCAGGCGCGGCTCCAGCCCAAGACGCTGGCCAGCGAGGCATGGGAAAAGGCCAAGGACAAAGGCGCGGACCTTGCCGAAGGGGCGGTCGACGCGGTCGCCAAGCGACCCGTCGCGGTCGGCGGCGTGGTCGCCGCACTGGCCATGTTCCTCGCCCGCGAACCGCTCAAGAAGGCCACCGTAAAATTCTACGACGCCATGACGCCACTTTTTGAACCCAGGACCAAGGCTGTGGCGTTGAAGGAGAAGAAACCGGCAGCGAAGCCTGCCCGGGCGCCGGCAAAGCGGCCAACCCGGGCGCCCCGCCGCGCTGCGCCCAAGAAGACGGAGAAAGCATGATGGCCAGCCGCCAGCAGAACAATCGCCAATCCTCCAACCCCTCTGCGCGTGAGCGGGCGATCGAAGCTTATGACAGCGCCCGGGAACGCGCCCGCGAGGGCGTCGACGGAGCGCCCCTTCTGGCGCTCGGCGGCGGACTTGCCCTGGGTGCGTTGCTCGCCGCGCTGCTGCCGAAGACTCGTGCCGAGGAGCGGCTGCTTGGCGATGTCGGCGGCCGCATCACCGACTCTGCCCGCACCGCCGCCGAGGCGGCCAAGGAAGCCGGCCGCGAGAAGCTGGCCGAGCTCAACATCACGCGCGATGCTGGCCGAGGCGCGGTGCAGTCGCTGGTCGACGGTATCACCGAAGCGGCCAAAACCAGCGGCCAGGCGGCGGTGAGCGCGGTCCGCAACAAAGGCTGATTGAAGCGCGCGCCGGTTTGATGCTAGCGGGCCGCCCATGAGCAAGCTCCATCTCGTTTTCGGCGGCCGGGTCAAGGATCCGCAGGGCCTGGAATTCGTCGACTTGAAGAGCGTCGACCTGGTCGGCCTGTACGATAGCTATGCCGAGGCCGAGGACGCCTGGCGCGGTGCTGCGCAGCGCACGGTCGACGACGCCGAGATGAAATATGTGGTTGTCCACCTGCACCGGCTGCTGGAACCGGAAAGCCAGGCCTGACCTCATCCAATCGGCAGAATGATGACCAAAGCATTGGATAAGGGCCCATTTTATCACGGGACGAGAGCGGACCTAAAGGTCGGTGACTTGCTGACCGCCGGCTTCCAATCCAACTACCGGCCCGAAATCACCATGAATCACATCTACTTCACCGCTTCGGGGCCAGACGGCGCCGGGTTGGCCGCGGCGC
>DASWTR010000271.1:0-1525 GCA_036402035.1 Sphingomicrobium sp. | reverse complement strand
TCCAGCTTCTTCGCCATTTCCTCGATATTCTCCGGCGGCCAGCCGGGGATGTCCATTCCGAGGCGCAGGCCCATCGAGGCAAGGACTTCCTTGATCTCGTTGAGGCTCTTGCGGCCGAAGTTCGGCGTGCGGAGCATCTCGGCCTCGGTCTTCTGGACCAGGTCGCCAATGTAGATGATGTTGTCGTTCTTGAGGCAATTGGCGCTGCGCACCGACAGCTCCAGCTCGTCGACCTTCTTGAGGAGGTAGCGGTTGAGCTGGTTGGTATCGGTCGGAGTGCCTTCGCCGGCCATCCCGCCGACCGCGCCCGGCGTACCGGCCATCGCCGCGGTCGGAATGCTGCGCACCTGGCTGTCGTCGAAATGGACGAACAGCTGCAGCTGGTCCTGCAGGATCTTGGCCGCGTAGCCGAGGCTGTCCTCCGGCGTGATGGTGCCGTCGGTCTCGATGGTCAGCGTCAGCTTGTCATAGTCCAGTTCCTGGCCGACGCGGGTGTTCTCCACCTTGTAGGCGACCTGGCGGACCGGGCTGTAGAGGGCATCGACCGGAATGAGGCCGATCGGCGCGTCGGCCGGCCGGTTGGCGGCGCTCGGCACATAGCCCTTACCGATGTCGGCAGTCAGCTCCATGTTGAGCGTCGCGCCGTCGTCGAGATGGCAGATGACCAGCTCCGGATTGGTGACTTCGATATCGCCGGTGGTGGCGATCTGGCCGGCGGTGACTTCGCCCGGGCCGGTCGCCGACAGCTGGAGCCGCTTCGGCCCCTCGCCTTCCATCTTCAGCGCGATCTGCTTCACGTTGAGGATGATGTCGGTGACGTCCTCGCGGACACCCGCGAGCGACGAGAACTCATGCAGCACGCCCTCGATCTTGATCGAGGTCACCGCCGCGCCCTGCAGCGAGCTGAGCAGCACGCGGCGCAGCGAGTTGCCGAGCGTCATGCCGAAGCCGCGCTCCAGCGGCTCGGCGACGAACGACGCCTTGCGGCGCTGGTCGGTGCCCGGCTTGCGCTCCAGCGCGTTCGGCTTCTTGAGTTCCTGCCAGTTCTTTGCGTTGACGGCCATGTTTCTTCCTTGGCAGTGGGAGTGGCGGCGTCCCGCTAAACTCCCGATTTTGAACTTTTCTTCCTGAACCCTCGGCCAAAGTACCACTTTGGCCGAACCCTCAGACGCGACGGCGCTTGGACGGGCGGACGCCGTTGTGCGGGATCGGGGTCACGTCGCGGATCGACGTGATCTGGAAGCCCACCGCCTGCAGCGCACGAAGCGCGCTTTCGCGGCCGGAGCCCGGTCCCTTGACCTCGACCTCGAGGGTGCGGACGCCATGTTCGGCGGCCTTGCGGCCGGCGTCTTCGGCCGCGACCTGCGCTGCGTACGGCGTCGACTTGCGGCTGCCCTTGAAGCCCATCATCCCGGCGCTGGACCAGGCGATCGCATTGCCCTGTGCATCGGTGATGGTGATCATGGTGTTGTTGAAGCTGGCGTTCACATGCGCGACGCCGGCGGTGATGTTCTTGCGCTCGCGG
>DASWTR010000270.1:0-2067 GCA_036402035.1 Sphingomicrobium sp. | reverse complement strand
ATGGCGTCGACGGCGTTTCGACCGGCGATATCGATGCGGGCGACTATATTCTGCTGACGTCGGACAACGGCGCGATTTCGGTCGCCAGCGCGGTCACTCCGGGCTCGTTCCTGGCAACCGCTGGCACCAACCTGATCGCCGGCGCGGTCAGTGCCGACACCATTGAGGCGACCGCCGGCGGTACCGCCACGGTCGGCGGCAATTGGTCGGCCGTCGACGTTCGGGTGACCTCGAACGACATCGACATCGCGGCGACCGGCTCGATCGGCGCCGGTGACATCAGCCTGATATCGACCAATGCCGCGAGGACCATCGTCGGCGACGGCATCGACCTCACCGGTTATCGCCTGTCGAACGCCGAGTATAACCGGCTGAGCTCCAACGACATCAACGTCATCGCCGACTCCGCGCTGGGCGCCGCGCCATCGATGCTGATCGGCGACCTCAGCGTCGATGCGTCGGACGGCGAAGGCATCAACGATTATGAGTTCATCACCGGCGACAGCGAGAGCGAGACGGCCGAAGGCTCGATCCGGATCCTGGGCGACATGGTCTTCACCGGGATGAGCCCGGACGAAGCCGTCAGCTTCACCACCGGAACGTTCGAGCTCGATGCCGCGACCGGCCTGCTGAGCGTTGAAGGCGCGCCGGGCGCGCTTGGCGGCACCTTGTTCCTGAACGCCGCCAACATCCATGTCGCCAACGGGGAGATCCTCGATCAACTGGCCGGGAATCAGCAGTATCAGGGCTATCAGGATGATTTGAACGACCCTGCCGCGGTCCAGCGGCCCGACGGTGTGATCCGCGCCGCCTCGGTTGAGATCGAATTCGGCGAGGCGGAGCTGAACACACTCTATGTCCAGAACACCGGCACCGACGACACTCCGGCTGGCTTCCTGATTTCCGATCTCAACCTGGGTGACGACGGCGAGGGCGGCCTGCCGGCCAATTCGATCGACCTGATCATCAACGGGCAAATCAGGACCGCCAATGGCACGTTGACCGGGATCGACGTCCGCGACCTGTTGGTCGAAGGCCGCGACCTGACGCCGTTTACCGCGAATAGTACGATCAACGGCTGCCTGCTGACCGGGCCGTGCGAGATCGAGCAACCGGAAGGTCCATTCCCGCCCGGCTTCACCCCATTGCCCGGACTGCCGGAAGAATTCGAGCTGGCGGAGGACAATGAGCTGCCGCCACCGCTGTTCGACAATGAGGATTTCATCGACGACAATATCGAGACGACGCTGGACGGCCGGACCAGCCCGATCAAGCCGCCGCACCCGCTGTTCAATACCAGCGAGCTGGGCGGCAAGGGCGACGTCGACGATCCGGTTTCGGGCAGCGGCAATCCGGCGTTGATGGAGACGCCGGCCGGGAACGCGGCCTGCCCGGCGGGAGCCTCGCAGACCGGAACCTGCAAGCAGGAGAAGCAGCCATGACCCGCCTTCGCATGATGATGCTGGCCGGCGCGGCAATGGCGCCCGGACTGGCGCAGGCGGCGGAGCAGCCGCTGTCGATCCGCTCCAGCTTCCGCCTCGGCGACGCGGGCGTGTTGTGCACCGCCCAGGTGCGGCCGACCGACCCGCGGCTCAGCGGCATGTTCGACCGCGCCTACCAACTCACCTGCCGCGACGCGGCCGCGCCGGTCGGCAGCGTGCTGGCGCTGCGCCAGGCAGTCGACCTCGCATCGGTGCCCAGCGCGCTCCCCGTGGGGCCGATGGCTTGCAAGACCGAAGAAAGCACGAGCGTCGACAATGTCGGGGCGGTGCGCGCGCTGAGCTGCCGCGACGAGGCGGCTGGGCTCGACTATCGCCGCTACGCCGTCCAGCGCGGGCGCAATTTCTACCTGGCCGAGGGGCTGGCCGGTTACGACCCGGCGCTCCGTCTCGCGCTGGCGTCCGTTGTTACCGATCGCGCGCAGCAGGGCGCGGTGCAGGTTGCTACGACCGAGGTCAGCGATGCGGCCGCTTTCGCCCGCACCCAGGCCGGGGCGCTCGACCCGGCCGGAGCGCGGACCGAAGCCTATGTCCGCAACAATGCCGGCCGTTTCGCCGAGAGCGCGGA
>DASWTR010000269.1:0-3914 GCA_036402035.1 Sphingomicrobium sp. | reverse complement strand
GAGCGCCGCGCGATTCGCGACGCAGCGAGCAACGCGGGCGCGAGCCAGGTGCGGCTGATCGAGGAGCCGATGGCCGCCGCGATCGGCGCCGGCCTGCCGGTCGCGGACCCGATCGGCTCGATGGTGGTCGACATCGGCGGCGGGACGACTGAGGTCGGCGTGATCTCGCTTCAGGGGCTGGCCTACAGCCGGTCGGAGCGGGTCGGCGGCGACAAGATGGACGAGGCGATCATGTCCTATGTCCGCCGCACGCATAATCTCCACATCGGCGAGATGACCGCCGAGCGGGTCAAGAAGGAGATCGGCTCGGCGCGCGTACCCGGCGACGGTCGCGGAATGACGATCGGGGTCAAGGGCCTCCACGTCGAGCGCGGCGTCCCGCGCGAGATCGAACTGACCCAGGCTGAGATTGCCCGCGCGCTGAGCGAACCGGTCGGCCGGATTGTCCATGCGGTGCGAGAAGCGCTGGAGCACACCGCGCCGGAGATTGCGGCGGACATCATCGACGACGGCATCACGCTGACCGGCGGCGGCTCGCTGCTGCGCGACATCGACAAGGTGTTGGCCGACGAAACGGGGCTGCCGGTGAAAGTGGCGGACAATCCGATGCAATGTGTCGCGCTGGGCGCCGGCGCGACATTGGAGGATCGGGTGCTGCGGGGTGCGCTGCAGCCGGCGTGAGCCGGGCAAGCGGAGGATCGCGAATTGACTGCCACCGTAACGGCGCGGCCGAACCATTACGAAACCCTACGCGTATCGCCGACGGCGGGCAGCGACGAAATCGCCCGCGCCTTCGCCAGGGAATGCAGCGTGTTTCAGCCGCACGTCTTTGGCGGCCTGGCCGAAGTCTGCATTGCATATGAGACCCTGCGCGACCCGATCAAGCGCAGGGCGTATGACGCCTCGATCGGCCTGGTGCGCGAGCCCAGCCCGCCGATCTTCGCGGTCGGAGCGCGTCAGGCGCTCATCGCAAAAGGCCCCGCAAAGACCGCTCCGGTCGATCGGCCCGCGGTCGAGCAAACGCCACCTGCGCCACAGTCGAAGCCGGCGCTTCCCCTTGGGCCGGCGCTGGAGCCGCAGGCCAAACCTGAGCCGCCCGTCAGTCTTACGATTTCACCAAGCTTCAACCTTGAAGAGGAGTTGGGCACCGAGATCCGCCCGATCGACTGGCGGCGGACCGGGGCGGTCTTGGGCGGCCTGGTATTGGCTGCCAGCGCGTTGGGCGGTCTGGCCGGCTGGTGGTCGTCAAGCGCCATCGGTGAGACGCCGCCCCCCGGAAATGTCGTGTCGCTCTCGCTGCCCCCCGCGAAGCGCGCAGCACCGCCCGAAACCTTGCCGATTGCCGGCACGTCTGTGGAGAGCGTGCCGGAGGTTCGGAACGAGCGCCCGCAGCGGAAGGTCGCTAAGGCTAACCCCGTCGACGCCGCGCCGATCGCCGCGGAGCCCGCTATCGCGGAGGATCTGCCTCAGCAAAGCCCGCCCGACCCAAGCGGGACGGCGGCAGCGGCTACCGAGCCGTCGGCGACGTCGGAGACGTCGGCGGTAGCAGCCTCAATGCCGCTTCCGAACCGCGTGATTGCCCGCACGATCGAACGGATCGGCTATTCCTGCGGCAGCGTTGCCTCGACCGAACCCGTGGCTGGCGAGGCGCCGGACGTATTCAAGGTCACTTGCAGCTCGGGGCAATCCTATCGTGCGAGTCCCGTTAACGGGCGCTACCGGTTCAAGCGGCTGGGCAAGCGTTAAGGCCTATGAGGCGTGCTTCGCCGCGACGAGATAGTTTAGGCCCATATTCTCGCTTAAATGCAGCCCGCGTGTCGGGCTGATCGCGATGCCTTCGAAGTCGATGCATTCCAGCCCGGCCTTCGCCAGCAGGCCACGCATGGCGTCGGGATCGATGAATTTTTCGAACTTGTGGGTGCCCTTGGGGATCTGGCCGAAGCCCTCCGCCAGCGTGATCGTCAGCAGCTTCGACCAGGCGGTCCGGTTGGGCGTGGAGAGGATCATCAGGCCGCCGGGCGCAAGGCGCGCGGCGAGATCGTCGATGAAGGCCTGCGGGTCGGCGACGTGCTCGATCACCTCCATCGAGGTGACCAGGTCGAACTTGCCGTCGACCGCTTCGACCCCGACCGCGCGATAGTCGATCGCCAGCCCCTGCCCCGCGGCATGGTCCCTGGCGACCTCGATCAGCTCCGGCGCGGCGTCGACTGCGGTAACTTGCGCGCCCAGTCTAGCCAGCGGCTCCGCGAGCAGCCCGGCGCCGCAGCCGACGTCGAGCGCGGTCTTGCCAGCCAGCGGCTTGAAGGCATGCTCGTCGGCCTGCCAGTGCTGATCGATCATGTCGCGGACATAGGCGAGGCGGACCGGGTTCAGCTTGTGCAGCATCGCCGACTTGCCGTTGGGGTCCCACCAGTCGGCCGCCATGCCGCCGAAATGGGCGGCCTCGCGATCCACGATGCTTGATGCCGTTCGCGGCGAGCGCTCACTCGTGCTTGTTTTCGCCATATCCGCTCCCTAACAGGGCCCGGCACGCCTGCCCAAGAGGAAAATCCGCCCGCCCATGCCTCGCATCGTGATGAAATTCGGCGGGACTTCGATGGCCGGCATCGAGCGCATCCGCGCCGTCGCCGAGCGGGTCCGGCGCGAGGTGGAGGCCGGTAACCAGGTCGCGGTGGTGGTGTCGGCGATGGCCGGGGAGACCGACCGGCTGGTCCAGCTGTGCAAGGAAGCTGCCCCGCTCTACGACCCGCGCGAATATGATGTAGTGGTCGCCAGCGGCGAGCAGGTGACCAGCGGCCTCCTCGCCATCACCCTCCAGGGGATGGGGCTCAATGCCAAAAGCTATATGGGCTGGCAGCTGCCAATCCGCGCGTCGGGCCACAGCGCCGCCCTGATCGAGAATATCGACGTCGACGTGCTCGAACGCGTGTTCGACGGCGGCGGGATCGCCGTCATCCCGGGCTTCCAGGGCGTCACCGACGAGGGCGCGGTGGCGACGCTCGGGCGGGGCGGCTCCGATACTTCGGCGGTGGCGCTGGCGGCGGCGATGAAGGCCGACCGCTGCGACATCTACACAGACGTCGACGGCGTCTACACCACCGACCCCAGGATCGTGCCGCACGCCCGCAAGCTCGACATGGTCACCTATGAGGAGATGCTGGAGCTGGCCAGCGTCGGCGCCAAGGTGCTGCAGACCCGCTCGGTCGGCCTGGCGATGCGCTACAACATGCCGCTGACCGTCCTGTCCTCGTTCGAGGACAAGCCCGGGACGATGATCGTCGGCGACGAGGAGCTTGAGGGAAGCAAGATGGAACGCAACGTCATCACCGGCATCGCCCATGACAAGAACGAGGCGATGGTCACGCTGACCGGCCTGCCCGACAAGGCGGGGACGGTCGCGGCGATCTTCGCTCCGCTTGCAGCGGCCAACGTCAATGTCGACATGATCGTGCAGAGCGTTCCGCGGCCGGGCGAGCCAAGCGTGCTGACCTTCACCGTGCCGACGGCAAGCCTGGCGCACAGCGTTGCCGAGCTGAACAAGGTCAAGGATGCGATCGGCTTCGACGAGATCCTGACCGACACCAATGTGGTCAAGGTCAGCGCGGTGGGCGTGGGCATGCGCAGCAACGCCGGAATCGCCGCCAAGATGTTCGCGACGCTGGCCGAACGCGGCATCAACATCCTCGCCATCACCACCAGCGAGATCAAGGTCAGCGTACTGATCCCGGAGGAATATATGGAGCTGGCGGTGCGGGTGCTTCACACGGCTTATGGGTTGGATGCGGAGCGGGAGCAGGTGGCGTGAGCGGCGAGGGAATGATCGCGGAAGCCCGAGCCGTCCACGGCGATGCCGGCATGGTCCGCCTGAAGGAGTTGATGGCGCGCGGAACCGAGTTTCTCGGCACCGAATGGGC
>DASWTR010000268.1:0-2469 GCA_036402035.1 Sphingomicrobium sp. | reverse complement strand
TCGACCAGCACCGCCATGTTGGACGAAGCCCGCTCGCCTTCGGCGATGCGGACCTCGCCGAGCTCGCCGAACGTACGGACCTTGTGCGCTGCGAGCAGGTGGCGCTGGGCATCGACCGGGTGCGCCGAAAAGTAGAAGCCGAACGCATCGCGCTCCGCCGCCATCCGCTCTGCAAGTGTCCAGCGTGCGTCCTTGGGCAGGCGGATGGGCGCGGCACCGCTAGACTCGCCGCCTCCGCCAAACAGCCCGTGCTGGCCGCTGGTTCGTTGGTCATGCGCGGCAGATGCGTGGGCCAGGATGGTCTCGGCCGCCGCGTGCACTGCCGGACGGTCGGGGTTCAGCGTGTCGAATGCACCCGCAGCGGCAAGGCTTTCCAACTGGCGACGGTTGAGCAGCTTGGGGTCGACCCGCTCAGCGAAATCGTCGAGGCTCTTGTATGGCCCACTTGCCTCGCGTTCGGTGACCAGGGCCTCCATCGCCTTCTCGCCGACGCCCTTGAGTGCGCCTAGGGCATAGCGAACCTTTCCGTCTTCGACGCTGAAACCCGCGCGTGCCTTGTTCACGTCGGGCGGAAGGCACTCGACCCCGCACCGCCGCATATCGTCGACGAACAGCGCGAGCTTGTCGGTCTGCGCCGTGTCGAAACTCATCGACGCGGCGAAGAATTCGGCCGGGTGATGGGCCTTTAGCCAGGCGGTATGATAGGCGACCAACGCATAGGCGGCGGCGTGGCTTTTGTTGAAACCATAGCCGGCGAACTTATCGATCAAGTCGAACAGCTCATTGGCCTTGGGTGCGTCGATCTGGTTGGCGGCGCAGCCCTCGATGAACCGCGCCCGCTGCGCATCCATCTCCGACTTGATCTTCTTGCCCATCGCGCGGCGGAGCAGGTCGGCTTCGCCGAGCGAGTAGCCGGCCAGTACCTTCGCCGCCTCCATCACCTGCTCCTGGTAGACGAAGATGCCGTAGGTTTCCTTCAGTACCGCTTCCAGCATCGGGTGCGGATAGGCGATTGGCACCCGTCCGTTCTTGCGGTCGCCGAATAGCGGAATATTGTCCATAGGCCCTGGGCGGTACAGCGACACGAGGGCGATGATGTCGCCGAAATTGTCGGGCCGGACCGCCGCCAGGGTCCGCCGCATCCCCTCCGATTCCAGCTGGAACACGCCGACCGTGTCGCCGCGCTGGAGCAACTCGTAGACCGCCGGGTCGTCCCACGGCAGCGAGGCAAAATCGACGTCGATCCCGCGTTGCCCTAGCAGCCGCTGGCCTTCTTTCAGCACCGACAAGGTTTTGAGACCGAGGAAGTCGAATTTCACCAGCCCGGCGCTCTCGACATATTTCATGTCGAACTGCGTGACCGGCATGTCGGAGCGCGGATCGCGGTACAGCGGGACCAACTCGTGCAGCGGCCGGTCGCCGATCACCACGCCTGCAGCGTGGGTCGAGCTATGGCGCGGCAGACCCTCCAACTTCATCGCCAGGTCGAACAGCCGCTTGACCTCGGCGTCGGAGCGATACTCCTTCTCCAGCTCGCCGACGCCATTGAGGCTGCGCTCGAGCGTCCAGGGATCGGTTGGATGGTTGGGCACCAGCTTGGCCAGCCGGTCGACCTGGCCATAGCTCATCTGCAGCACGCGACCGGTGTCTTTGAGCACTGCGCGGGCCTTCAGCCGCCCAAAGGTGATGATCTGAGCCACCCTGTCGCGGCCGTACTTCTGCTGGACGTAGGCGATGACCTTGTCACGATGGGTTTCACAGAAGTCGATGTCGAAGTCCGGCATCGACACGCGCTCGGGATTTAGGAAGCGCTCGAACAGCAGGTTCAGCTCGATTGGGTCGAGATCAGTGATGGTCAACGCCCAGGCGACGACGCTGCCCGCTCCGGACCCGCGGCCCGGCCCGACCGGAATGTCGTTGGCCTTGGCCCATTGGATGAAGTCGGCAACAATTAGGAAGTAGCCGGCGAACCCCATGCGGGTGATGACGTCGATCTCGAAGTCCAGGCGCTCGCGATACTGCGGCTTCTGCTCCTCAGGCTTACCCTCCAATCGCTGCTCCAGGCCGGCGTGAGCCTCCCGGCGTAGCGTTTCATCTTCATCGTCCGACAGGCGGGGCAGGATTGGCCGGCGCTTCGGTGCTGTAACCGCGCAGCGTTGTGCAATGACCGATGTGTTAGCGATCGCCTCGGGCAAGTCGGCAAATAGCTGTTCCATCGCCGAAGCGGGCTTGAGCCACGCCTCGGATGAGCTGCGCGGCCGCTCATTATTTTCGACGTAAGTCGAGGCGGCGATGCACAGCATGGCGTCATGCGCTTCGTGGAATTCCGGCTCGGCATATTGGGCCGGGTTGGTCGCGACGAGCGGAAGGTCGAGCATATAGGCCAGATCGACCAACTTCGCTTCCGCTGTCTCTTCGATCGCATCGCCGCGCCGTGACAGCTCGATGTACAGCCGATCCGGGAACAGC
>DASWTR010000267.1:0-4360 GCA_036402035.1 Sphingomicrobium sp. | reverse complement strand
GTCAGCGCCGCTCTCGCCTCCGCCGACAGGATCGGATGACAGGCGGTGAAGATCAGCCCGAGCAGTTCATCGCCTAGGTCATCGTCCATGGCCGCCTCGATCTCCTCGACCGTCGTGTCGCGGTCGCCCTCCAGGTCACGGGCGATCTCGGCGTGCTTGCGCTCCATCATCCGGTTGCGGCGCAGATGGTCGATGGCACGCCGCTTGGCGGCCGCCATCAGCCAGGCGCCGGGATTGTGCGGAACGCCGGTCCTCGGCCATTCGGCGAGGGCAACCAGGAGCGCGTCCTGGGCTAGCTCCTCGGCCACATCCACGCTCCGCATGATCCGGGCCAGGCCCGCGATGAGCCTGGCCCGTTCGATCCGGAAAACCGCCTCGATCGCCTGATGAGTCTCGTTCGCCGCCATGCCCGCCTTGTCCGAAAAGCGTCCGGGCAAGGCAAGGCACAGTCGGGAAGCGGAGCTCAGCGGTCCTCCATTTTCTGGCGCAGCTGTTTGTCATGTTCGAGAATTTCCGGCGTCACAACGTCGCCGAAGTCCTCCACCTCATAAATCGGGCGGATCTCGATCTCGCTCGGCCCCATCATCGGGTTAGGGCAACGTTTCACCCATTCCACCGCTTCGGCCATGTCCTTGACTTCCCACAGCCAATAGCCGGCGACCAGTTCGCGAGTTTCGGCAAACGGACCATCGATCACGGTTCGGCTGGGTCCGTCGAACGCCACGCGCTTGCCTTCCTTTGACGGCTTCAGGCCGTCCCCGGCAAGCATGATGCCGGCGTTGACCAGTTCCTCATTGAACTTGCCCATCGCTTCGAACATCGCCGTAACTTCGGGTGTTTGAGCGATGCCCTGCTCGCTGTCCTCGGTCGCCTTGACGAAAACCATCACACGCATTGTCTGTCTCCTTCGATTGTCGAGGGCCCAATGGCCTCGTACTCTGACGACGAACGACCCTTCCCGGATTCGACAGGCTCGCGAAATTTTTTTGATCGACGATCCGAGCTTGCGGCTAGCCAGTCGGTGAGTCGTCGAATTGCCTCTGTAACCATCGGGGTGGATATTCCGCTCGGGCGGAGGACTCGGAGAAAGGAGGCTCTCATGACCAAACCCATCCCTGACGGGTATAACAGCGTCACGCCCTATCTTGTCGTCGACGATGCCAAGCGGGCGCTGGAATTTTACCGCGACGCGTTCGGGGCAGAGGAGAAATTCCGCCTCCCGATGCCTGTCCCGAGCGGCGTCGAGGGGGGCGAGCGCATTGGCCATGCCGAGATCAAGATCGGCGACAGCTTCGTCATGCTGGCCGACGAATTCCCGGAGATGGGCCATCTCGGCCCCAATTCCCGTGGCGGGCCGACGTCGAGCATCGTGCTCTATGTCGAGGACGTCGACACGGCGTTCAAAAAGGCGCTCCAGGCCGGTGCGAAAGAGCAGCGTCCGGTCAAAGACGAGTTCTGGGGCGACCGGATGGGGACGCTGACCGATCCGTTTGGCCATCAATGGAGCCTGGCGACACATGTCGAGGATGTGTCGGAGGCGGAGTTGGAAGAGCGGATGAAGGCGGCTGGTGAGCAGCAGAAAGAAGCAGAGCCGGCGTAAAATCCTCCCCGAGCTTGCTCGGGGAGGTGGCAGTCCGAAGGACTGACGGAGGGGCGGGCGCGACCATGCCCCTCCACCATGCAGCGCATGGTCCCGCTCCCCGAAACAAGCTCGGGGCTTAAATCAGCCCCTGCAGCTCTGGGCGGCCTTGCCCGGAACCGCCAGCGTCACGGTCGAGGCCGTGGCATTGCCCTTCAGCACATAGCCGCCCTCGGCCGTGAGGTCGGTGCTGGCCGGCTGGCCTTCGACCGGCGCGGCCGGCTTGAGGTGGGTCTGCGTCCGGCCCTCGCCATGGACATAGGCGCCCTTGTCCTGGGCAAGCCAGTCGATCTGGACCAGGCTGTTGTCCTTGCAGCGATAGGTCTTGCTCGACGCGATCGCCGGCGGAAGCTCGACCGGCGCCGCATTGGCCAGCTCGGCGGCCATCGGGTCGGGCCGCTCTCCGGCGACGATGGTTTCGGGTTCTGAGTTGCAGGCGGCCAGCGTCAGCATGCTCAGCGTGGTGAAGGTCAGGGTACGGATCATGGATATGCCCTTAGTCAATGATGATGTTGTGCGTAAACCCGCCGTTCGTTGCAATGAAAGCCCCTGACGCATAGGTTGATGCCATGAACCGCGTCTCCAAGGAAGAACGGGCACAGCGGATCCGCAACGGCCTGGCCGGGCTTGCCTTCGTTTTCCTGCTGCTCATTCTCGCCACCGCGATCAGCCGGTCGAGCGAAGATCCGGTCGCTCCGCCCGAGCAAAACGAGCTGCAGGAGCCGAGCGAGCCGCTGGCCGAAATCGGCGCGGCGCCCGGCATGACCACCGAAAATGAGGCGGGGGATAATAGCGCCAAGGCGCCGTGAACCCGCGAATTTCGGGGGTGTTGGCAGGCGTGCTGGGGCTGGCAGCATTGGTCGCCTGGGCGGTCGTCGGGCCGGACCGGTTTGGACCGCGCGAGCCCGCCGAGCGGCAGCAGCTGGCGCTGCTGACCAGCCTGCCGCTGATCTTCGGCGAAAGCTTCGGTCTGGAAGGCAGCGGCTCGCCCGCACTGAGCCGGCTGGAGCAGCGCTATCGGGTCGATCCGATCGGCGTCGCCGACGCCGCCAGCCTCAAGGGGCGGCAATTGCTATTGATGGCCCATCCCCGCGCGCAACCAGCCGAAGCGCTGGTCGAGCTCGACCGCTGGGTGAGGGAAGGGGGCAGGGTAGTTCTCCTCGCCGATCCCAGACTTGACTGGCCCACCGAGCGTCCGCTCGGCGACCGGCTTCGTCCGCCGCCCGCATTCGCCGACACCGGACTGTTGAAGCACTGGGGGCTTTCGCTCGAAGCGCCGCCGACCGCGGGCGAAGCGACGGCAGGGAAGCTTTCCGCGAAGGGCGCCTGCAGGATCGAGGATGAAGGCCTGGTCGCACGATGCGTCCTTGGCAGGGGCCATGCCACAGTGATCGCCGATGCGGATTTTCTGAACGTCTCGCAGTCCGACTCCGAAAATCTCGATCTGCTGGTCGAAGAGCTGGCCCGCCTCGACTCCCGCTAGGTCCGCGAGTCACGGCGGATAACAACAGACTTATCCACAGGGTTGCCAACTAAGAACAGGAAGAGAACAAACCCTTAATAGGTCGTAAAAAACCGTTGAAAATCCGCCACAGGGCATAGAATCCCACGAAATGGCATCAAAATCCATTGTATCCCGCGAAGTGTTGAGTTACCAACATCGTCTGTAGCGCGGGGCAATCCTGTTTGAGTCGATCAGGACGCAAGGCGCACGGGAAACCGTGCACCCTGCGAACGGGGAAGCTTTGCCGCGCCGAGGGATTGGGTCGTGGCACTAGAGCATCTGTTCCAAGGCAGTGCTTTGAACGCGGTGGACGCGAAGGGTCGCGTCTCCGTGCCGGCCTTCCTGCGCTCGGTGATCGAGCGCCGCGGCGACGCCCGCACGATCGTCCTCGCCAAGCATGACAATTATCCCGCGCTAAGCGCCTACGACCCCGCCTACGCCGCGCTGAAGCATCAGAAGCTGGAACGGCTGCTCGAGAAGCAGGAAACCGATCCTAGCGCCGAGCTCGACTATGCCCGCCGCACCATGATGGCCTTCGGCGCCACCGAGGAAGTTCCCTACGACTCTTCCGGCCGCATCATCCTGCCCCCGATGATGCGCCGGAAGGGTCAGCTCGACGACCTGGCCCTGTTCATCGGCGTCGGCGAGACGTTCCAGATCTGGAATCCCAAGCTGTTCCTGGCCGATCCCAATGTCCCCGAGGACATGAAGGACATCGCCCGCTTCCGGCTCGAGGAGCGCGGGCTGTGATTTCGCCAACCCTTCCCATTCCGGCGCAGGACCAACACGTTCCCGTCCTGCTGCAGGAGGTCGTGGAGGGTCTCGCCATCGTCCCCGGCGAGACCCTCGTTGACGGCACATTCGGAGCAGGCGGCTACACCAAGGCCCTGCTCGGGGCGGGGGCGGGACGAGTGATCGGCTTCGATCGCGACCCTGACGCCATCGCGAACGGGCCGGCACTCGTCCCGGACGCCCGGCTTATGTTGATCAACGAGCGGTTCAGCCAGATGGACCGCGTGCTGGCCGAGCGCGGTCTTGCCCCGGTCGACGGCATCGCGCTCGATATCGGCGTCTCTTCGATGCAGCTCGACCAGGCGGAACGCGGCTTCTCTTTCTCCAAGGACGGTCCGCTCGACATGCGCATGAGCCAGTCGGGCCAGACCGCAGCAGAATTCCTCAACCATGCCGATGAGGGCGATATTGCCCGCGTCCTCAAG
>DASWTR010000266.1:0-4708 GCA_036402035.1 Sphingomicrobium sp. | reverse complement strand
TCGAGCCCGCCGTCCTTGACCTCGAGCACCTCGACGGTGACCGTCTCGCCCTTGTTGACGCCGCCCGCGCCGCCGGCGACCACGCCGCCGCGCTCAAGCTGCTTCATGCCGAGCGAGATACGCTCCTTCTCGACATCGACGTCGAGCACCACCGCGGTCACGGTCTCGCCCTTGCGATGCAGGTTCAAGGCCTCCTCGCCGCTGACGCCCCAGGCGATGTCCGACATATGGACCATTCCGTCGACATCGCCGGGCAGGCCGATGAACAGGCCGAACTCGGTCGAATTCTTGACCTCGCCCTCGACCTGGCTGCCGACCGGATGCGCCTCGGCAAAGGCTTCCCACGGGTTCGACTGAGCCTGCTTGAGGCCGAGCGAAATGCGGCGCTTTTCCTCGTCGACCTCGAGGATCTTGACGTCGACTTCCTGGCTGGTGCTGACGATCTTGCCCGGGTGGACGTTCTTCTTGGTCCAGCTCATCTCGCTGACGTGGACCAGGCCTTCGATGCCCGCCTCCAGCTCGACGAAGGCGCCATATTCGGTGATGTTGGTGACCCGGCCCTTGAACACGCCCTCGATCGGATATTTCGCCGCGGCGCCTTCCCACGGATCGCTCTCCAGCTGCTTCATGCCGAGGCTGATGCGCTGGGTCTCGCGGTTGATGCGGATGATCTGCACCTTGACCGTGTCGCCGATGGCGATGACCTCGCTCGGGTGCTGGACGCGCTTGTAGCTGATGTCGGTGACGTGCAGCAGGCCGTCGATCCCGCCCAGGTCGACGAACGCGCCATAGTCGGTGATGTTCTTGACCACGCCGTCGATCACCTGGCCCTCGGCCAGGGTCTGGATCAGGCCCGAACGCTGCTCGGCGCGGGTTTCCTCGAGGATCGCGCGGCGCGACACGACGATGTTGCCCCGCCTACGGTCCATCTTGAGGATCACGAACGGCTGCGGCAGGTCCATCAGCGGCTGGACGTCGCGGACCGGGCGGATGTCGACCTGGCTGCCGGGCAGGAAGGCCACGGCGCCGCCGAGGTCGACGGTGAAGCCGCCCTTCACGCGGCCGAAGATCACGCCGTCGACGCGGTTGCCGGCGGAGAATTCGGTTTCGAGCTTGTCCCACGCGGCCTCGCGGCGGGCGCGGTCGCGGCTCAGCATCGCCTCGCCCTGCGCATTCTCGACACGGTCGACGAACACCTCGACCTCGTCACCGACCTTGATCTCGGCCTTCTGGCCCGGCGCGGCGAATTCGCGCAGCGCGACCCGGCCTTCGCTCTTCAGGCCGACGTCGATGACGGCGAGGTCGTTTTCAATCGCGGTGACGGTGCCTTTGACGACCTTGCCTTCGAAGGTCTCGTTCTCGCCGCCGAGTGATTCATTGAGGAGGTTCGCGAAATCGTCGCGGCTCGGGAATGCCGTAGTGGCCATGTGGTTGTGTGTCTTTCGAACTTCGGACTTTCATGCCGCCGCCGGAGACTATCTCCGAACTACCATCAGGCGGACCTGGAAACCCAATATGCCGCCCCCGCGGGCCCATCCCGAGGAAGCATCCTTGAGGCGGAGGGTTCGCGGAGCCATTCCCATGACGAAAAGCGCGTCAGGGACCCGGCGTTTTTCGCCTGGGACCTACGCGCTCGCCGATGAGACGGGCCGCCGCGAGTGATCCTTCACCCGCCGGACGCGGGGCGCATAGCGAAAAGGAGTGTTGCGGGCAACTTTGCCGATGACGATTTCGCAGGTGACCGATAGACTGCCCACATGACGGGGGTGCGTTGGAGCCGGGTTTCGGCCGCTTGGATGGTAGTAGCGGCGGTCGCCGGGACGATCGCCTATGCCTGCGCGGATGGCGGGGTTGGGCCGGGCAGCTGGGACCCGCAGCAAAGCAGCGCAATCCTGAGCCCGGCCAATGACACAAGGCAGAACCTGTTGCTGCTGATGGCCGACCGCTATGGGACGCCGACCGCCGACCCGCAGGCAATGGCCAAGGGCATCGTTCCGATCGAATTTCCCTGGAAAGTGATGAAGGCTAGGCTTTCGCCGCCGGCAGAGGACGGGGCGCCGGCCGCCACCGCGAGCTGGGATTCGACGGCGTTCACCCGCTGCCACAGCAACGCCAGCGGATCGGCACAGTTCGTCGCTGCGGTGCGGGCCGCGGCCGGCATTCCGGCGGGGGAGAAGCAGTTACTGGTCGCCGCGCGCGAGGCGTTTCGCCCCAGTTGCGAAGCCGCCCGCGCTGCGCCCTATCGTCCCGACGGTTTGTCGACGCCGGCGGCGCTGGAGTTTGGCGCCTATCTGTCCGGCGCGGACCTGTTCTACCGCGGCGACTTCGAGGCGGCGCAGAGGCAATTCGGCTCGCTGTCAGGGGCATCCAGCCCCTGGCTCAGGGAAACGGCGCTCTATATGATCGCGCGGAGCGAGCTCAATCGGGCACAGGTCAGCGCGTTCGACGAATATGGCTCGCTGGTCGAACCCAAGGATCGCGACCGCCAAGCGATTGCGGAGGCGGGCGAGGCGTTCGCGGCCTATCTCCAGGCTTATCCTTCCGGGCGCTACGCACCGTCAGCGCGCGGGTTGCTGCGGCGGGTCGCCTGGCTGGCCGACGACCGGCAGGCGCTCGGTTCCGCCTATTCCTCCCTGGTCGGGAGTCCTGCGGCGAAGGATGGTGGCGGCGCCAATATCGGGCTGATCGACGAGATCGACATCAAGCTGTTGCCGCCTGGCGATGGATCGGGCGTGACTGACCCGACCTTGCTCGCCGTGGTCGACCTGATGCGGCTCCGCCAGGACGGGCGTGGCGAGAGCGACTGGAGCTATCGCGGCAAGAAACTGGAGCGGGCCGAGTTGGAAGCGCAGCGGCCGCTGTTTAGGTCGGACCCCGCGCTGTTCGAGTATCTGCTGGCAGTCGAGGCCTTTTACGGGCGGAAGCAACCGAAAGAGGTGCTGACGCTGATCCCCGATGCCGCGCACCAGCAGCGCTTCTCCTATGTCCAGTTCAGTCGCCAGATGCTGCGCGGCTTCGCGCTGGAAGCGCTGCAGGACCGCAATGCGCGCGGCTTCTGGCTGAGCATGATTCCGGGCGCGGTGCAGCCCTATCAGCGGGAGGCCGTCGAGCTGGCCTTGGCCCAGCATGATGCGAAAGCGAACACGCCCGAACGGCTGTTCACGTCGGGCACACCGCTGCGCAGCCCGCTGATCCGCCAGCGCATCCTGGAGGAACATGCCGGCCCCGCCCTGCTGCGTCAGCAGGCGCGAGCGGGAGTCACCGCGCATGAACGCGAGGTGTCGCTCTATCTGCTCCTCGCGGGCGAGCTTCACCACGGATTATACACCGATTTCCTGAGGGACTCCGAGATGGTCGGCGCGCCGCGCGGACCGGTGGAGGGCGATTATCCCGGCGCCTGGTCGGTGCAAGATTACGACCCGCTGTACAATGACGGGCTAGGCCGTCCGCCGCTCTATCTATTCGCGGTTGGCGGGTCGGACGATCTGGCGCCATGTCCCGATATCCGGGCGACTGCGGCGCAGCTCTCGGCGGACCCGACGGCGATCCGGCCGCGACTGTGCCTGGCCGAATTCATCCGCCGCAAGGGCTTCGACGGTTGGAGCGAGACCTATGACCCGCAATATGATGTCGTGAACCGCCCGCGTGGGTTCGCCGGGAAACCGCTCGAACGGATCAACATCTATCGCGAGGTGATCGGCTCGGCCGCCGCATCGGCGGATGACAAGGCGTTCGCGCTGAACCGGGCGGTGCGTTGCTTCGCCCCGGCGGGGTACAGCAGTTGCGGCGGCGGCGACGTTTCGGTGGCGCAGCGAAAAGCTTGGTTTGAACGGCTGAAGCGCGACTATGCCCAGTCGCCCTGGGCGCGCGATCTCAAAGTCTATTGGTAATTTGTTGCGCCAGCGCATTCTGATCGGTTTGGCCCTGGCACTGGCCGCCTGCGGGCCGGCCGATCCCGATCGCGTCGACGCCGAGCGCCATGACCGTTTTTGGCTATGGGCAGGGGTCCAGGCTCCCAAGACAGCTGCGGCGCGCGAATGGTATCTGCTCGACGGTGAAATTCGCGCCGCCGGTCCCAGACACTTTGTCCCTTTACGGCCAGGTATCCCGCGTATCGGCGACAGCGACGTTTGGCTGGTCGTCCGGACCGACACGCTCGATTGGCCGGACGGCGGAGCGGAGGCGCTGGCCCGGCGTGCCGACCGCTGGGCTCGCAACGGAAGCCGGGTTGTCGGGATCCAGCTCGACTTCGACGCCCGCACCCGCAGCCTGGACGATTATGCCGAATTCCTCGCCGAGTTCCGCCGCCGCCTGCCAGCGCGCTACCGCCTGTCGATCACCGGCCTGATGGATTGGAGCGCCAACGGCGATCCCGCGGCGCTGAAGCGGCTAGGCGGCATCGTCGACGAGGTTGTGATTCAGACCTATCAGGGCCGCGAGACGATCCCGGGCTATGAGTTCTACTTCGACCGGATGCGCGGCTTCCCAATCCCGTTCAAGGTCGGGCTGGTCGAAGGCGGGCGGTGGGTGGAACCTGGGGACCTTGCGGAGGAGCGCAATTTCAAGGGCTATGTCGTTTTCCTGGTGAATGACGCTAGGACGCGCGGATGACCGTTCATCCTGCCTGCTGGCTCTAGCCGTTGCGCACGGTCCGCGATCCTAATTGCCTGCTGAGCGAGGGGCTGGCCGCGATCCGGACGCAGTTCCA
>DASWTR010000265.1:0-3445 GCA_036402035.1 Sphingomicrobium sp. | reverse complement strand
AGGCATCAGCCAACCCCAGCGTTCGATCCGCCGGTCGAGGGCGGCGAGCGCCCGCGCGATCCGCAGCTGGCGCCGCGCCTCCGCCAACGCCCATTCGTGGCTGCCGCGGCTATGGTCGTATAAATGGTGGAGGACGATCGCCCGCTGTACATGGTCGCCCGCCCGCCCCGATAGTGCGCGCACATCTTCTTCCAACTGTTCGATCAGCCCCTGCTGATGCGCGGCGATGATGCTCATGGCGCATGGGGTAGCGCGAGAGCGGTTGAAAAGCGGTTACCCGCGCGTCAGAAAACTTGGCTGTACCGCTCGTTTCCGGCGAAGCCGAAGTGCCTGGCGCCGCTACGCGCTGCGATACCGAGTATCTGGTCGACCCGCTCGTAGCGGGCCGCTGCGTCGGGCCGGAAATGAACTTCCGGCTGCTCGGCATAGCCGCTCACCTCGCCCAGTGTCGCAACCAGCTGGGCGTCGCTGATCGGGCTGCCGTTCCAGCCGAGCTGTCCCGCCGCGGACAGGGTCAGCTCATTCTTCACTCGTTCGATTTTCACCAGTGGCGGCGGACCTCCGGGCAAGTCCATCTCTACCTGGTGCGACTGCATCGGCACGGTGATGATGAACATGATCAGCAGCACCAGCATGACGTCGATCAATGGCGTCGTGTTCATCTCCGCCATCGGCGCCGGATCGCGCACCTCATGACCGCCGAACCGTGAGGAAGAAACCGCCTGCGTCATCGCCGCCTCCTCTGCCAAAGTAGGAGCGATGATATATCATTTATGAACTATGGCAATGTCATTCGCACAACGAAAAAGGGCAGCCCTTTCGGACCGCCCTTATCGTCTGAATACCGTCTGGCTTAGAAGACCGTCATATAGGCTTCGTTGCCGACGAACCCCATCTTGCTGACCTTGGCCTGCTTGGTCACCGCCAGCACTTCGTCGACCAGCACATAGCGGGCTTCGGGCTCCGGCTGCAGGTGCAGCTCGGGGATCGGGTCCATCTGCTGGGTGACGTCCAGATACTGGCGCAGCTGGGTCAGGTTGACCGGTGCGCCATTCCACAACACCGCTCCGGCCTGGGTGACGACGATCTTGTTCTTGACCGGGTCGATCGGCGGCGGCGGATTGTTGCTGCTGTCCTGCGGCAGGTCCAGCTTCACCGCATGGGTCTGCGGCGGGATGGTGATGATGAACATGATGAGCAGCACCAGCATGACGTCGATCAGCGGCGTCGTGTTGATGTCCATCATCGGCTCGCCAGATTCATTCGAGCCAGTGGTTTGCATCGCCATGGTGGCTTGCTCCTAAAACTTACAGCCGGCTGACCGGGCCACCGGCCGCGGGCTGCGAAATGAAGCCGACGCGGGCGAAGCCTGCGCGCTGCATCGTGAAGACGGTGCCGCCAATACACTTGTACGGCGTGTTGATGTCGCCGCGGATGTGCACTTCCGGCATATTCTCTTCGTTGATGTTCTCGACGCCGCCAACGCGCTCGATCTGCTCTTCCAGGGCCTTCACCGCGCGGTCGAGCAGCTGCTCGTTGTTAACCGGGGTCAGGTTCCAATAGACTTCGCAGCTTCCGCCCGCACCGCCGCGGACCGTCAACGAGACGTTCTCCGGCTTGGTTTCGGTCGGCTCGTTACGGACTTCCGGCAGGGTGATCGGCACCGACTGAATCACCACCGGAACGGTGATGAGGAAGATGATCAGGAGAACCAGCATCACGTCGACGAGCGGCGTGGTGTTGATGTCCGACATCGGTACGTTTTCGTCGTCGCCTTCGGCCGGGCCTACGCTCATTGCCATGAAGCGTTTTTCCTTCTTCGTTCAACTTTCGCTGGGCCGGCCGCACCTGCCGCCGGCCCAGAACAAAACCGCTTAGCGAGCCGTCGTTGCGGTCGGGGCCGGCTTGGCAACCTGGGCAGGCTGCTTCGAGGCCGTGCTGACCATGGCCGGCTTCACCGCGCCGTTCGACATCAGGAAGCCGTGGACGTCGTTGGTGAACGCCGCGAGATCTTCGGAGATCGACTTGTTGCGACGGATCAGCCAGTTGTAGGCGAGCACCGCCGGAACCGCGACGACCAGGCCGAGCGCGGTCATGATCAGCGCTTCGCCGACCGGGCCGGCGACGGTCGAAATCGACGCCTGGCCCGACGCACCGATCTTGATCAGCGCGCGGTAGATGCCGATGACGGTGCCGAACAGGCCGATGAACGGCGCGGTCGAACCGACGGTCGCGAGGAAGGCCAGGCCTTCACCCAGGCGGTTGACGATCGAGCCCTGCGAACGGGCCAGCGAGCCCGCCATCCAGTCATGCTGGTCGACAGGGTCGGTCAGCTTGCTGTGCTGCTCCTGCGCGATCAGCGCATCTTCGACGATCGCGCGATAGGCGCTGCGCTGCTCGAGCTTGTTGGCCGCCTCGCGCAGGTTCGGCGCGTTCCAGAAGCTGGCGCGGACCTTGTTGCCCTGGCTCATGATCTTCTGCTGCTGAAGCAGCTTGGTGAACAGGATGTAGAAACTGAACACCGACATGCCGACCAGGATGATGAAGGTCGCCCAGCTGATGAGGCCGCCTTCATGCAGAGCCTGCATCAGGCCGTACGGGTTGTCGCCAGCGGGAGCTGCGGCCGCAGCGAGCAAGAGAGTGGGAGCTGCCATATGTTTGACTTTCCTATGTGAATTCTTGGTTCGGTTGGTTGAAGCTGCTTATTCTTCCGGAAGTTCCCAACGGATTCGCTGGGAGTAGCTATCGGCAATCGGGTTGCCCGCCTGATCCTTGGCCGGCGTGAACCGTGCGCGACGACGAAGGATGTTGCAGGTCGCGCTGTCGAGGGCCGAGGATCCCGACGAAGCGGTGATCTGACAGTCCGTCACGCGGCCGTCAGTACCGATGCTGAGCCGCACGCCAGTCGTGCCCTGTTCCTCGTTGCGGATGGCCGACTGAGGATAGTCATCGGTGGAGAAGAGCGAGGTCAGGTTGGCCCTGGCCTTGGCCGCCTGCGACACCCTGGGAGGCGGCGGCGCTGGTGGAGCCGGCGGCGCCGGCTGGGCGCGCGGCGTAATCACCGGCGGCGGAGCGACCGGGGTGGAAATGACCGGCGGTGCGACCGTGTTGGTCCGGACGATCGGCGGCGGCGCGACGACTTGCGGCGGCGGCGGCACTTCGGTCTGTTCCGGCGGGGGCGGTGGCTCTTCCGGCGGGGGCGGCGGCTCATCCTCGACGTCGAACGTCTTCAGGTCTTCGGCCGCTTTCTTGATCACATTGTAAGCAAGGCCGGTCACCAAAGCATAGCCGAGGGCAATGTGGATGAGCGCCACGATGATGATCGCCGCCGTGCGGTTGGAGCTCATCTGTTTGCGATTGGCGTAGGACATTAAGCCGCAAATCTCCTCAATGGTCGGATTTCACGACCTTCTCGGAATTTGCGAACGACGCGACCCGAGCTGTC
>DASWTR010000264.1:0-2964 GCA_036402035.1 Sphingomicrobium sp. | reverse complement strand
TCGCTGACGCGGCTCGCAGCAAGAGGGAATCGGGATGCTCCGTCGTTCGATTTTTTTCCTGATCATCGCGACCTGCGCCGCCTGCAGCCGGGAAGCGACCGAACCGGCGAATGAAAGCGCAATCGTCAACCAATCGGCCGTCGGATCGGCCAACCAGGCGTCCGAAGCGATCCAGCCGGGCGAGCCCGGCGGATTGCCCGACGACCGCAACCTGGTCGAGGAAGGGCCGATCGACCCGAAGAGCGCGCAGGGCGCCGGGCAGGTGCTGCAAAGTTACGCCGCGCTGCTCGAACAGGGCCGGTTCGCGGAGGCTCGGCGACTGTGGTCAGACGGAGGCCAGGCCAGCGGCATGGACGAAGATGCCTTCGCGCTCCTGTTCGGCAAATATGCTGAGGTCCATGCGGAGATCGGCGCCCCAGGGCAGATGGAGGGCGCGGCCGGGTCGGCCTATGTCGATATCCCGGTTCGCTTCTATGGCAAGCGGCAGGACGGCTCCGCGTTCAGCGCGGTCGGGACGGCGACGCTAAAGCGCGTCAATGACGTCCCAGGCTCAACCGAGGCGCAACGCCGTTGGCACATTTCTCGGGTAGATGTGCAACCGCCGCTGTAGCGGTTCGTTGCGCGAAGGTCATGAAAGGAGCACGGCAATGAGCGGGTTCGAGGATATTCGCGAACATATGGAAGTGATCGGCGCCGATGGCGTCCATGTCGGTACCGTCGACCGGATCGAGGGTGACCGGATCAAGCTCACCAAGGCCGAGAATATCGGCAGCCACGAGGGCCATCATCATTTCATCTCCCGCGGCCTGGTCGCCGGTGTGGAGGGTGATCAAGTGCGCCTGTCGGCCAATGCCGACGTCGCCGTCACTTTCGAGGAAGAGGAAGAAAGCGGCTCCTAACGGGACATTGCCGACCGCACTCTGGCGCGGCGCCAATCTCTGCGCTTTAGTCGCCGGCAATGCGCAGCAAACGCTTCAAGCCGAATCGGCGACCGCCGTCGTTCAAGCCCCAGCGGCGCGATATCCGCCGCTGGTTGCTGGTCGTCCCCGTGCTGCTGATCGTGGGCGCCCTGCTCGATCCTTCCCTGGTCGAACCGGTCGGCCCGCTCGCCGCGCGGCCCGAACGGGTCGCGGCCACCTTCACGCCCTGCGGTCCGGGTCGCGGGCCGGCCTGTGTGGTCGACGGCGACACCTTCAAGCTTGGCGATCGCAAGATCCGGGTTACCGGCATCGACGCGCCCGAGCTGGCGGAGCCGAAATGCCCGGCCGAGGCGGCCTTGGCGAAACGCGCGGCCGAGCGGCTGCGTGCTCTACTCAATCAAGGCGAGTTCGAGATGGTCGCCCACCGGCTGCAACAGCAGGACCGACACGGCCGCGACCTGATGGTAATCCGGCGCGGCGATCAGTCGATCGGGTCGCAAATGATCGATGAAGGCCTCGCCCACCGCTATATCGGATCGAAGCGCAGCTGGTGCTAGGCGGCGCGCTGGATGCGATCGAGCAGCGGATACAGGTCCCGGTTCTCGCGAATGATGCGATTGGTCAGCGCCTCAATGATCCCGCCGGCTTCCTTGCGATAGCCTGCCCAGTTGGACTCGATGCTGAGCGCATCCCATCGCTCGCTGAAGACCGTATAGGCTTGGGCCAGGCCGCCCATTTCGTCGACGAATTGTCTGGCCGTGGCCGCAACTTGCGGGTCATCCGACGAAAGCAGCGGCGGATAAAGCACCCAATCTTCGGCCTTGAGATGGGCGATCAGCAGGCTCGACAGGCGGCGGCGGACATTGAACAAGTCGACGCAGGCCGGCGGCGTGTCGCGGTCGATCAACGTTTCGAGCTGCTTGACGATGGTGACCAGCTCGGCGTGTTCGTTTCGAAGTTCGGCAAGCGACGACATTTGGCAGGCCCCAAAAACCCAGTGGAGCGAATAACTTAGCCGCGGCCGCTTGCGATTAAGTTAACGATGTTCGTCCGGCTCCAGCTCCCGGCAGGGGAAGCAGTCGCGAATGTGGCGATTGAAGTGGCTGCCTTTCGAGAACGCCGCTCGAAAACGGGTTACCGCATCCTCCGGAACCTTCGAATAGACGTAGCGCCGTCCCGTCGTGAAGGTGATAACGAGTTCCCGAGTTTCGGGCCGATAATCGAAGTGCTGGATGACCGTCGACGGCATGCGACGATAACGCGCAAACACCGCCAAAGCTGCCCCGCTGGCTTGCCGGGGTCCCTCCTGCTACCCCGCACTTCATGTCCCGGCCCGTCTTCGAGCACCGCATCATCGCCCCGGCCGACGCCATCGACGAGCTCGGCCACGTCAACAATGCGGTCTGGGTGCAGTGGATCCAGGAAGTGGCGCTGGCGCACTGGTACAGCATCGCCGATCCGCAGCATCAGGACGACTACATCTGGGTCGTTGTGCGGCACGAGATCGACTATCTGCGCGCCGCATTCGAAGGGGATGTCCTGACCGGCCGGACCTGGGTCGGCGAGGCGCCCAAGGGTGCCCGCTTCGACCGCCACATGGAGTTCGTCGGTGAAGATGGAAAGGTCCGCGTGCGTGCCGTCACCCAATGGGCGATCATCGATAAGGCCAGCGGCCGCCCCTTGCGCGTTCCGCCCGAGGTGATCGCTCCATTTATGGGAGATTGACGAGCCTGCCGTCGCGGGCGCAGGTTTCGCTCATGTCCCGCGCTGTCCTTTACGATTATTTCCGGTCCTCGGCTTCCTACCGGGTACGGATCGCGCTCAACCTCAAAGGCATCGACTATGAGCAACGGTCGGTCAGCCTGGTCCAGGGCGCGCAAAACGATCCGGCCTATCGGGCTTTGAACCCGCAGGGCTTCGTTCCGACGCTCGACATCGATGGCCATCGGCTGACGCAGAGCCTCGCGATCATCGTCTATCTTGATCAGATGTACCGCGATCCGCCCCTGATGCCGGCCGATCCGGCGGACGGCGCGCATGTCCG
>DASWTR010000263.1:0-2351 GCA_036402035.1 Sphingomicrobium sp. | reverse complement strand
CGAAGGTTCGCGCCCGTCCCGTGGCGATCATCCTCACTTCGGGCGCAGAAGCGCGCATTGCCGAGCTGATGAGCCGCGCTCCGGAAGGCGCGATCGGCGTGAAGCTGTCGACTCCGCGCCGCGGCTGCTCGGGCCTCGCTTACTCGGTCGACTATGTCACCGACGCTCATCCGTTCGACGAGAAGATCGAGACTCCGGGCGGCGTCTTCTTCATCGACGGCGGCTCGGTCCTCTATCTGGTCGGCTCGACGATGGACTGGAAGGAAGACGATTTCGTCGCCGGCTTCGTCTTCGACAATCCCAACGCCAAGGGCGCCTGCGGCTGCGGCGAGAGCTTCACCGTCTGACATGATCGTCCGCCGCGCGGAAACGTCCGACCATGCAGCCTGGGCGACCATGCTTGCGCAGCTCCATGCCGACCAAACGGCCGCCGAGTTCGAAGCGGAGCTGAAGACCCTTACCGCCCTGCCACAGCCCTATGTGGCCTTTCTTGCGTTCACGGATGCGGACGAACCGATCGGCGTCATCGATGCGCGGGTGCGCAACTATGCCGAAGGCTCTCCGGACCTTCAGGCCGCCTATGTCGAGGATCTATGGGTCGATGCCGGGCATCGCGGCAAGGGCGTGGCGACCCGGCTTCTTCAAGCGGTCGAGGATTGGGCGCGGGACGAGGGGCTTCGCTGGCTCGGGTCCGATGCCCTGCTCGACAATCTCGAAAGCCATGCCTGGCACCGTGCGGCCGGGTTCGAAGAGGTCGAGCGGCTGGTCGTGTTCGGAAAGCCGCTCCCGCCGCCCGCCAGCATTGAATGAGGCGGTAGCAACTTCACTCCGTGGGCGATCATCTGCTAAGCATGGCTGGAAGGGAGAATGTGATGCGTATTCTCTTTCCCGTGGCGATGGCCTTCGCCGCGACCGCGTCGGCCCAGCCCGCCGTTCAGCAGGAACCGATGCGGGTCGGACGGACCATGATTCCCGGCAGCGATTGCGCCGCCGCAGGCAGCCACATGGCGGGCCGGGGCAGCGCCTGGAGCGGTGATCCGGTTACCCCGAAAAAGCTGACCGAACTCCCACCCGCCGACACTTATGCGGCGGTCTATCAGCTCGATGACGAGGGCTGCATGGTTCCGGTGATGTACCGGGACGTCCGCGCCCGGCCCTAGAAGCCAAGCGAGTAGCGGATCGCGGCGCCCATGTCGGCGTCGGCCGTGGCGATATGCCCCGGCTGCCGCCGCGCGAAGATATTGGCGCCCAGCCAGCCCTGACCGAGCCCGGTCGAATAGCTAAGCTCTGCATCGATCTCGCGTCCCGAAGGACGGAAGCTCAGTCGTTCGACGCTGGTCGTCGCCGTCTCGGTGGCATAGTCGTAACCCGTCGGAAGCAGCATCGAGATTCCGCCGCTTTCGACGCGCAGTGGCTGGGACAGCCGGAAGCCGAACCGGTCCCGCTCGCCTAGCAGTCCGACCTTGGCGAGGTCGAACGAGTAAGCGCCGGTCTGGAACTTGCCGCTTGCGAAGTCGGTCCAGCCGCGCCGGCCCATGATCGTCGCCGACCAGCCATTGCCGAGGCTTCGCCGTGCCTCCAGGTCCAGAAACATGCTGGAAGACCCGCTGGCCCCGTAGATCGAGCCGAGTCGGCCGCCGAGCAAGGTCTGGTCCTCGTCGAGCCGGCTGATTCCGACCGAGGCCCACAGCTTGTCGCCGAAGCGGCGATCGAGGGTCGCGCCGGTCCAGCGATAGCTTGGTTCGTCGACCGTGGTGCGGACCCGCTCCCATAGCTTGCCCTGTTCGGTGGCAACCGTCAGGCCGGCGAAGCCGAGGTTGCGGCGCATCGCCATGCTGGTTCCGCGGCGGGTCTGAAAGCCCGGGTCGGAGCTGATGTCGCGGGCGATGAGGAAGGCGCCGGCCTCCGCATCGGTCAATTGCCGCTCGATCGCCTTGGCGCCCTGGCCGATGCCGAACGCCACCCTGGTGCGGTTGTCGAGCCGGGCAATCGCCGACCCGGCGACCAGACGCGAACGGCGCGCATCCTCCGGTCCGACCCCGAGCCGGGCGACGTCGATGATGCCGGACAGGCCCGGCCGTTCCGCCACGCTCATCGCGATCGACAGTGGGCCGGCCTGAACCGCCGAGCCCTTCACATGGCCGGTGAGCGCGCGTTCGAGCGGCAACCGGGATTCCGCCTGGCGCAGGCCCTTGGCCAGGTCCATTGCAAAGGCGCGGCTGTAGCCATCGAGGATGATCGCGCCCATGCCACCTTGCGACCCGCCGTCGCCGGCAGACTCGGGCAGACCGCCGGAGGTAGCATCCGCCGTCACCGCTTCTCCGGTACCGGCCAGGCTGGTCGTGCCGACC
>DASWTR010000262.1:0-2055 GCA_036402035.1 Sphingomicrobium sp. | reverse complement strand
CTGTGCGCTCGCTCCAGGTGGACGTGAGCGCGAGCGTCCTCGCCGGTGATCCATTTGGATTCGCCGGACGGGAGCGCGATCTTGCCGTCGATCGACAGGGCGAGCTTCAGCGTGATCCGTGGCCGGCCACGCTCGATCCTGCTCATATAGCCTGACAGGCTGTCGCGCGCCGCCTCCTTCGCGGCGCCGGCCTTCACCTCGATCCCGGCCTTCTTCAGCATTTTTATGCCTTCGCCGGCGGTGCGGGAGTCCGGGTCCTTGATGCCGATCACCACTCGCGCGATCCCGGCCTGCGGGATCAGTGCCGCACAGGTCGGTCCGCGCTCGCTGGCGTGGGCGCAGGGCTCCAGCGTGGTGTACAGCGTTGCGCCTCGAGCCTTCCCTCCCGCCTGCTTGAGCGCCACCGCCTCGGCATGCGGTCGTCCGCCGGGGGCGGTCGCGCCCTTGCCGACGATCTCGCCGTCCTTGACGATAACGCAGCCGACATTGGGGTTGGGAGCGGTACGACCGCGGGCCGCCTCGCCCAGCCGCGCCGCCTCACGCATCAGCGACGCGTCGCTCAATGCCGAACTTCTTTGACGACTTCTGGGAACCAGGACATCGGCGGGAAGATAAGCGGTACCCTTGCAGAGAGCTAGACTTGGCGAGCGACAGGCCTAGGCTGCCGCTGTCAGGCGATAAGGGTCGGCCAATGCGCGTCATGCCAATGTTGATGGTCGCACTTGCGATGACGTGGCCTGCGGGTGCGCATGACCCGGCCGACGCCACCTATCTAGGCAATGAAGGAATATTGGTCGCGCGCGGCGACACCAAAATCCTGTTCGACGCCTTTTATGCCGAGAGCTTTGACGGACAATATACGCTGGTCCCCGACGCGCTCGAGGCCAAGATGATGAAGGGCGAGGCGCCGTTCGACGGGGTCGACGCGATCTTCATCAGCCATATCCACCCTGATCATTTCAATTCGCGCAAGACCATCGCCTATATGCGCGCCCATCCCAAGGTGCGGCTCTACGCCGGCATCGACGTGGTCGGCGCAATCCGCGCCGCCGATGCGTCGAGCGACCCGTTGATGCAGCGCGTGACCCAGGTCCATGCTGTGCCGGGGAGCTCACCCCCGAAGTTCGACGTCGATGGGCTGGCGGTGGAGGCCTTCCCGATCCCGCACAGCGGCGATGGCCCGACGCCAAACTATGCGTTTCGCGTCACCATCGACGGCGCAGCGACGGTGATGCACCTCGGCGACGCCGACGATGAGGACCGCCATTATGCGCCGTATCAGCAGGATTTCGATGCCAAGCGGACCGACGCCGCCTTCCCGCCCTATTGGATGCTGACGAGCGAATCGGGGAAGCGAGTGCTTCGGCAGCGCATTCGTGCCGCCAAGACGATCGGGATCCATGTCGATGCGAAGGAACGCCGGCGTCCTGACCAGGCGAGACGCGACCTAGGCGCAGATCTGTTTATTGAGCCAGGTGAAACCAGGGTGATTGCGGAGCAGCCGCGATAGTCCCGACGAGGGTGCCGCCGTGCCGCGTCACTCAATGCCGAGCTGGTTCTGCAGCTTCTGGAATTCCTGCCGGCGATATTCTTCCGCCTTGCGCCGTTCCTCCGACGCCTTCTTCTGGTCGGCAATGATGTCCGCGTCGGTTCGGTCGGCCCCGTAGCTCTCGACATAGACGATCTGCGGCGGCGGCGCGGTGTTGATCTTCGAATCGACGAAGAAAATGATGACGATGATGACCGTTACCAGCACCGCCAGCGAGGCGCCGATGACCTGCTCCTGGCTGCGCTGCCGGAGGAATGCCGTCAGATCCTTGAGCGCCGCGCGCGGGCCGACGGTGGGGGGAAGGATTGCCATTGCGCCATATGTAGGGCTGGCAGTCGCCCCCGGCCAGCCCCCGGCGACCGCCGGATGATGCCAGCCGCGGGCGATGGCGATGCTCACACATCCTCCAGCCGGAACGACAGGTTGATCACCATCGTCGAGGGAACCGCCACCCCATCCTCCGTCGCCGGCTTATAGCGCCAGGCGCGGATGATATGGCGCCGGGC
>DASWTR010000261.1:0-1600 GCA_036402035.1 Sphingomicrobium sp. | reverse complement strand
TGCCGGAGCCGGTCTGGACGATCACCGTCCCGCCGGTCGCATCGCCGGCGGAAGTTCCCTCGCCGTCGTCGGCACCATAGGTCGCGGCCGACAGGAAGGCATTCGCGCCGATGGTCAGGCGGGAGCCCGTGCCGCTGGCCGAAAGGCGAAGCTGGTTGCCGGTGGTGATCGGCCCGGTACCAAACTCGTCGATGTTTACGAACAGGTCGCCCGCGAACGACAGGCTATTGCCGTTGACCGCGGTGATGATGGTGTCGTCGCCTGCGAACAGCGTCAGGCTGTTGGTCAGCGGATCGCTGCCGAAGCTGGTGTTGCTGGTGCTGGTCCGGATGTCGGCGCCGCCGCTGATGTCGGCGTAAACGCCGCTACTGAAGGTCGAGCTGTCGACCGCCAGATTCACCGGATTGGCGCTGCCCGAGACGAATGGCGTGCCGTTGAACACGCTGCCGCCTCCCGACAGGACGATCACATTGTCCTCGACCGTCGCCGAGCTTGCGGTCTCGAAGCCGATCGAGCCGCCATTTTCGATCAGCATGGTGACCGCGTCGTTCTTCGCCACCGCGACCAGATAGGCGCGGTGATCGCCGACATTCTCGGGATTGTTGCGGGTGATGGTGCCGCCGTCGACGTGCAGCCGGTTGCCCGGATCGGCGCCGACCGTCACCTGGATATTGAACAGCCCGTCCGGGCTGAAGTTGATCGTCGCCGCCTCAGCCGCGACCAGCGCCGCCGCCGTGTCGGTGCGGATGGTGCCGCGGTGCGTGATCTGCGGCGCGACCAGCGCGACATAGCTGCCTGTGCCGAAGGCGTTGATGTCCGATTCGGCGGCGGTTGTGATCGCGGCGTTTGGGTTGGGCGCCTGACCGAACGTCACGGACCCATCGACGATGAAGCTGCCGTCGGTCACCGCGATCGGCGAAGCCGACAGCACCAGTGAGCCGACGTTGATCGCCGCGCTCGATCCGACGATGAAGCCTGATGGGCTGTAGAAGAAGATATTGCCGCCGGGGTTCTGGCCGATGAACCCGTTGATTTTCCCATTCAGCAGGATCTGCCGGCTGGCGTCGGCGACGCCGATCCTGTTGAGCACGGCATAGTCGGTGAACCCCCGGAAATTCACGGTGCCATTGGTGTCGAGGAAGGTGATCGGCGTTCCGGTGCCGGTCGCATTGTCATCCGGCACCCAGTCGATCACCGCCTGCGAGCTGTTGACGAAGACGTTGGTGATGTCGGTGCTTTCGGAAATGCCGACGTCGCCGGAGTTCACCGACCAGGTGCCGAGCAGCCCCTTGTCCGCGGCCGGCGCCTGGGTGGCGATCAGCCCGGCGGCGATCGCCAGGTAGGAGACCATTTGCGGCCTGGACAATTTACGCGTCATCACGACACCTCCTACGGCAGGATCCGGCCGGTCAGGGTGACCAGCAGCCGGACGTCTCCCTTCCGATTGGCGAAACCCGCTTTCTCCAGCGGCACGGCCAGCGACGTATCGAGCCGCAGGCGATCGTTGAGCTCGGCGCGGACCCCGCCGCCGGCCGAGGTCAGATGGTCGGAGCCCAGCCCGTCGCCCTTGTTCCACACCCAGATGGCATCGCCGAACAGA
>DASWTR010000260.1:0-4702 GCA_036402035.1 Sphingomicrobium sp. | reverse complement strand
GCTCGGCAAGCTCTTCCGCCTCACGCAGCACGCGGACCGCCTTGTCGGCGACTTTCTCGCCCAGGGCGGTGAACCGGACGATCCGGCGCGTGCGCTCGACCAGGGTCACGCCGAGCAAGGTTTCCAGCTCACGTAGACCCGCAGACAGCGTCGATTGGGTGACGAAGCAGGCGTCCGCCGCCTTGCCGAAATGACCATGCTCGCGGAGCGCGACCAGATATTGCAGCTGCTTGATCGTGGGCGGATGGACGGTCATCGCTCTAATCGAAAATTCCAATCAGTCTGCTCAATATAATAGACTTGTGCGATTGATGCCAGCACCATAAATGCTGCGCTGCGACATAGATTTCATTTTGCGTACCTATAGGAGATTTGAATGCTGACTGTTGGTGACAAGCTTCCGGCTCTCACCGTTCCCGTCCAGCAGGGCGCCTCGGCGCTGCCCGCGGGCGAAACCTTCGACCTCGGCCAGACCGACGGCAAGTGGAAGATCCTGTTCTACTGGCCGAAGGATTTCACTTTCGTCTGCCCGACCGAGATCGTCGGCTATGGTGAGCTGAAGGGCGATTTCGAGGATCGCGACGCGGTTCTCATCGGTGCTTCGACCGACACTAGCCACGTACACTTCGCCTGGCGCCGGTCGGACGAACAGCTGGCCAATGCCGACTTCCCGTGGATCGCGGACAACAAGAAGGAGCTGGCGGAGGCGCTGGGAATTCTGTCGCCGGAAGAGGGCGTCGCCTATCGCGCGACCTTCATTATCGATCCGGACAATGTGATCCAGCATGTGACGGTGAACGGCCTCAACGTCGGCCGCAATCCGGCCGAAACCCTGCGCATCCTCGACGCGTTGCAGACCGACGAACTGTGCCCATGCAACTGGAACGAGGGCCAGGAAGTGCTTCGGCCGGCCGCCTGAGCCGCCTTATTCGAACACTGCTGCCCACGCGACGCGAGCAGCAGGACGGCGGGGGTGATCTCCCCTAATTTTGCCCCCGCCGTCACCCCTTTCCGGAAATTTTTGACCCTTTGATCCAGCCCGCTGGAGGATGCCCCATGTCTGCCCTCAAGGAATTCGCCGAGACTTTGCCCGATTACGCCAAGGATCTGAGGCTGAACCTCAGCTCGATCCTGTCCGACCAGCTGCTCGGCGATCAGCGCAAATACGGCCTGCTGCTCGCCTGCGCCCATGGCAGCGGATACCGGCCGCTAGTTGCCGCTGCGGAAGCGGATGTGGCCGACAAGCTCAGCCCGGAAGCTGCCAATGCGGCGCGCGGCGCGGCGGCGGTGATGGCCATGAACAATGTCTATTACCGCTTCGTCCACCTCGCCTCGAACCCGGAATATGGAACGCTGCCGGCCAAGCTCCGTATGAACTTCATCGGCTCGCCGGGAATCGACAAGGATGATTTCGAGCTGTTCAGCCTGGCGGTGTCGGCGATGAACGGCTGCGGCATGTGTATCGACAGCCATGAGCGGCTGCTCCAGCAGCACGACGTCAAGGCCGAGACGATCCAGGCGGCGGCGCGGATTGCGGCAGTGATACAAGCGGTCGCGACGGTCCACGCGACGCTCTAGGGGTCGCTAGCTCAGCGCGCGATAAAGCCCGTAAGCGCTGGTTAGTGTCAGTACCGAGCCGACAAACGTCAGCAGCATGTCGGCATTGACCCTCTTCGCGATCCAGGCGCCAAAAGGTGCTGCGGCGACGCCGCCGATCAGCAAGCCGAGGGTGGCAACGGTAAACGCCGCCCAGCCCAGTGTGGCGATAAAGGTGGCGGAAATGGTGACGGTCAGGAAGAACTCGGCGGTGTTTACGGTGCCGATGGTCTTCCTGGGGTTGCTGCCTTGAACCAGCAGGTTGGAGGTGACGATCGGACCCCAGCCCCCGCCTCCCGCAGCGTCCAGGAAGCCGCCGGCAAGGCCTAACGGCGCGACGATCTTTGGAGGACGCTCGGTGTGCCGGTGCATCACCCCGCGGTAGAGCAGATAGGCGCCGAGCACCGTCAGATAGGCCAGAACGAACGGCTTCGCGGCGTCAGCGCTGATTTGAGTCAGGAGATAGGCGCCGGTCACGCCTCCAATCACCCCGGGGATGACGATCCGGAAGAATAGCTTCCAGTCGACGTTGCGATGGGCGACGTGGCTGATACCCGAAACGGCGGTGGTGAAAGTTTCAGCCGTGTGGACGCCTGCGGAGGCCGCGGCAGGCGGCACCCCTGTCGCGATCAACAATGTGCTCGAGATCAGGCCAAAGGCCATGCCCAGCGCGCCGTCGATCAACTGGGCGGCGAAGCCGATCAGGATGAAGGTCACCAGGACGGCCGGATCGGCCAAGAAATCCGTGGGAATCTGCGTTCTCCACCCTGTTATTTCCGATTAACTGCCTTAGCCGCTGCGCTGCGACAAGACGTTCCGGCGCGCGAAGAGGGCCTTTCGGCTTTTCATTACGCCTGTGGCGCCTTAAATTGGCGGCGAAACATCGAGGACGCGACGCTTGGCTTCAAGCTTTATCGAATATCTGGAATCGGTGAAGGTCCGCGACCCGGCCGCACGGTCGCGATGGGAGATTTTGATCTATCCCGGAGTGTGGGCGCTCGGCCTGCATCGCATCGCCCATTGGCTCTACGGCGGGAAGCTTTATTTCCTGGCGCGGCTAGTGAATCATTTTTCGCGCGCGATCACCGCCATCGACATCCATCCCGGCGCCAAGATCGGCGAGCGCTTCTTCATCGACCACGGCTTCACCGTGATCGGCGAGACCGCCGAGATTGGCGATGATGTGACCATCTACCAGAACGTCACGCTGGGCGGCACCAATCCGTCCACTGGCGTCGGCGGCAAGCGGCATCCAACCCTGCGCAACGGCGTGGTCATCGGATCCGGCGCGCAGGTCCTGGGCCCGATTGACGTTGGCGAGGGAGCCAAGATCGGCGCCAATGCGGTAGTGACCAAGGATGTCGAGCCCGGCAGCACCGTCGTCGGCATCCCGGCCAAGCCGGTACTGGTCGATGCGGTGCATTATAGCCCGGGCTTCCTGCCCTATGGCACGCCCTGCGGCGAGGATTGCGACCCCGGGCGCGCCCGGCTGACCGAACTAGAGGAAGAGATTGAGGCGCTCCGCCGCGAGGTCGCCGAGCTTAGGGCGCACAGCCTGCCCAAGCCGAAGGTCAAAAGCGCTTGAGCGTGATTACGCCGTTTCCGCATCCGCGGGACCGGCGAGCCGTTACCACATTTGAGCGGACCGAACTGCAGCGCATCCTCGATCTCTATGGGCGCATGGTCGCCGCCGGTCATTGGCGCGACTATGGCATGTGGTTCGATCCCGACGTGGCCGTTTTCGCCGCGTTCCGCCGGACGGCCGAGCGGCCGGAAGTCAGAATCGAGAAACGCCCCCAGCTTCAGTTGAAGCAGGGAGCGTTCGCGCTGGTTTCGGAACATGGAACAGTGCTCAAGCGGGGCCATGAGCTTCACGGCGTCCTGGCCCCGCTCGAGCGCCGCCTCATGCGGCTGGTACGGGACTAGCCGCCCGGTCGAGATAGGGCAGCTTCGCCTGCAGTGCGGCCGGCAACATCCGAACCACGACCGATCGCGACTGATGCCAGAAGGCCGACAATAGCAGCAGCGCCGAGCCGATGATTAGCGCGGTCAGGGCGATGCTGAGCTCGACCGCGCCGACCTGCTTGAACAACTCGCTGAGCGCGTAAAGCACATAGGCGAGGGCCGAGACGAGCAGCGCGCGGCGATCGATCGCCAAGGCGGTGAGGCCAAGCGCGACATAAAGCGCGATGACCACTAGCCCTTCGCCGATTGTCGCGGTGCCGTCGTTCAGTCCGAGCAGGGTGAAAACCGGGTGGACGATCATCGGGGCAGCCAGCAGGTGCAGCCAGAAGGCGACATCCGATCGCCGGGTTACACGGGCCGGATCCGATGAGTCCCACCGCATCGCGAACAGGAAGACGCCGATGCCGAGCAGCAGAACGAAGCTCCAGATGGTATTCTGATACGGCTCCGGATCGCCGAGCGCCGCGACCAGCAGGCCGATCGCGATCGCCGCGACGGCTGCGGCACCGGTCGCAACGGTGATCGGCACGCGGAACTTCTTCCAGTGCAGCCAGGCGGCCACGGCCGCAACAGCGCCGGAGATCGAAGCGACGATGCCGCCATAAAGCGCTTCCTGATTTGCAGGCGGTTCGCCGACGGCCAGAATGAGGCTGAAGCCGACAGTGGCGAACACCGCGCCGACGAAGGCGAGCAGCAGCAGGATCGAGGGCAGCGCCATGCGGCGTTTTGCGGTGAAGAATAGCGCCAGGCCCCAGGCCGTGGCCGCGATGCCCAGCGGCGCGATCGGGCTTGGGCCGTCGAAATCAACCTGCAATCCCAGCGATTGACCGATCGACTGGCCGATCCAGCCGACGGCGAACAGCAGGATCGCACTGGCGATCGCCACGAAGATATCATTGAAGCCGGTGATCAGCCGAAAATGTTCCTCGTCGACGCCGGGCAGAGCCCGCTGGTGCTCGACGAAAGCGCGAAGCGATTGCGCCGCCTCGGCGCTGAGCGCGCCGGCCGCGACCGCCTCGTCGAGGTCGTTCTGGCTATACATGGATACTATCCTCCCTGATGCACGGGAGGGTGTCATAAGTGTCTTATTGTGTCAATACAGTGAGTCACGAGCCGCGCAGAGTTGGCGAGTGGCGGACGG
>DASWTR010000259.1:0-4930 GCA_036402035.1 Sphingomicrobium sp. | reverse complement strand
GGTAGCGCATCTGCTTTGGGAGCAGAGGGTCGCAGGTTCGAATCCTGTCTCCCCGACCACTTGAGCTGCCGAGCGCAGCGCTGCTGTTGCAACGCAACTACGAGCAGCGCGAAGAGCCAGCGAAAGCCGGCCAGCCTCGCGTAGCGAGGACTGACGTCATGGGATTTACTCCCATGACGGCCTACGGTGGGGCCTGTAGCTCAACGGTAGAGCTGGCCGCTCATAACGGCTTGGTTGTAGGTTCGAATCCTGCCGGGCCCACCAGCCTCCAGCTAAGCGGCTGGCAGAACCAACTGAAATTCGGCTGGGGTGAGCCCGAGGTCGCCGCCAGCCAACCGCGCCAGCCCCCTCACCAGCCGCAGCGCGAAGCCCAAGCCGAGCCGCGAGGACGGCTCGCCGTCACTCTGGAATGACGGGTCCATCACCTGCTCGTCGCTGAGCTGACGGGTCGAGACCGGCCGAGTCACCGAAATCATGATCTGCTTGCGGGTCTCGCGCACGTCGACATCGACCTGCTGGCCGTCCGGCGCCGCCTCGACCGCCGCGCCGATAAGGCGGCTGAGCAGTTTCCTCGCCAGCTCCGGCTCGACGCCGCAGCGTAGCGCCCCGAGCGAGGTGACGATGCGCAGCCGCACGTCGCGTGCCAGCGCACGGTTGGCGAACTCCTCGGCGATCGGCGGCAGCACATCGGCAAGGTTGGCCACAGCCTCCCCACCTTCCCCGCGCTGCATCCTGGCTGCAAAATCCAGATCCTCGATCGCCGCCAGCAGCATCCGCGCCTGAGCCACGATCTCCGCCGCGCGTTGGCGGTAGTTGCGGTGCGCCGGGCCGAGATATTGCCCGTCGATGATCTCCGCGAAGCCGATGATCGCGTTAAGCGGGGTCTTGATCTCGTGAATGGTCTCGCGCAGCGCCTCGGCGTCGGCCATGGCCGGTGCAGGCCGTGGGGCTGCGTCGTGACCCTCCGCGCCCTCGCGCCGAGCAACGCCGCGGTAGCCGAGGAAGCGCCCATCGCTCGGCGAGAAGGCCGGAATGCCGCTCATCTTCCACTCGCCTTCCAGCGCGGGCGTGGGCAGGCTGACCGGCGTCTCGTCGAAAGGCAGGCGGTCGGCGAAGGCTCGCACCAGCTCCCGCGGCGCGCCCTCTTCGGCCGGGAGGCTGCGGCCGATCAGCGCGCCGCGCGGGGCGCCTTCGACCCAGCCGATCTGGCCGGAGGCATCGCATTCCCAGCGGAACATGTTGGGGGCGCCGATCGGAGCGGGCGGGATTTCGGCCGCTTCCTGAGCGGCCGGCGCCGCCTCCGCCGGAGGTTCGCCCTCCCGCTTGCTCTTCAGCCGTTCGATCCTTGCGGCCATTTCGCCGATCGACGGCGCTGGTTCTTCCGGCGACGGCAGGGGCGTCGGGGCAGGCTTGGGCGCCACCTCGCCGCGCAGCGATGCGACAAATGCAGTTACTTCGGCACTGGCCCCCGCCAGCACGATCGCCCAGCCATCTTCATCGAGCGGAGCTGCCGCCAGCAACGGCGCCGCCACTTCCAGCTTGTCGGCAGCAAAAATGGCGATCAGGCGAGGTTCAGCGGCCCTGCCTGCGATGCTCCGCGCCGTCGCTGCCCGTACCGCCTTCGGGACCGCGCGCATACCTGAATCCACCATGGTAAGGGCAGCATCGAGCAGCGCGGGATCGATTTCGTCGTGCGGTCGGGACAGAAGGTCGACCAGCTGACGCCAGCGGACGGTCCGGTCGTGGGCGTCCGCGACCGGCTGCATCATCACCGTCCTCAGGCGGTCGTCGAAACGCACTTTATTCCTAACCCCGTGGTAACCGTGTCTCCGCCATGCGGGCTCGCGTAGGTGCGCGACAGGGGGCGGGCGTTAACCGTCCCGATGTGGTACGAAAAAGGGCGCCGGACATTCCGCCCGGCGCCCCCGATTCAGACCAATGGCTGAGCGATCAGCCTTTGGTCGAGATATAGGTCAACCACAGCTTGGCGACGTCGGCCTGGGCGCCGCCAGCGGCGTTGAACGCGGCTGTCGCGCCCGCCTTGTCGCCCGCGCCGGCCAGCGCCATGCCGAGCCGCAGATTGGCCAAATCCTTGTCGACGCCATTCTTGGTCAGCGCCGCGCGGAACATGTCGGCCGCCTGGGCATAGTCGCCATAGCCGTAATAGGCTTCACCCGTGGTCATCGCCTTCTTGGCGTCAGCCGCCGCCTTGGCCGCGGTCGCCGATGCGGCGAGCGATGCACGGTCGCCCTGGGCCCGCTGCGATGCCAGGCTGTAGAGCTGGCTGAAGGTGGCGCGGCTCTTGTCGATCTGCTTGGCGGCAAAGCCCTCGTCCAGCACCGCCTTGGCCTCACCGGCGAACCCCTTGGTCACCAGCGTGTTGCTATAGCGGAAATAATCATTCTCGCCCTGCAGCGCTCCGGCCGCACGAGCGAGGCGCATGGTGTCGACCAACGCGGCGTCGTCCTGCTGGCTGGAAGTCTGGTAGATGCGGATGACGTCCCGCCACGTCTTGGGGCTCGGATAGGCCGCGGCCCATTCGCGGGCGACGGTCGGAGCGGCGGGAAGCTTGGCGTCAAGCGCGAGCTTGACCGCACGCTTGTACCAATTTTCCTCCGGCTTCTGCCCCGCGGCGACGCGCGTCGCGATCGCCTTCTGAATCAGGGCCACGCCTTCGGCGGTGCGCCCCTGACCGTTGCGGCTCTCGGCCAGGATGACCATCGCCTCGAGATTGTTGGGATCGAGCCGGGTCGCCTGCTCCAATGCTGCCGCTGCCTTGTCATAGGCCTTGGCGTTGTAATGGATCTTGCCGAGGCTGGTGTAGAGCGTCTGCTGTTCGGCGGCCTGAGCGTAGCCCGAGGCCAGCACCGCATCGATCCCCTGCACCATCGCGTTGGTGTCGTTGGCGTCGACCGCCGCCTTGAGCTGCAGCTTAGCGATCACATAGCGGTCGTCGGCATTCTTCGCCTTCGCCTGGGCGGCAGCGAGCGCGGCCGGAATGGCGGCCGTTTCCTTGGCGTTCACCGCCGTCTGCAGCGCGATGATTTCCTTGCGCGCGGCGTTGGAGACCTTCGGCTGGTTGCCGGCTTGCTCCGCCGGCTGCTCGCCAGACTTGGGGGGAGCCTGGACCTTGGGTGCCGGTGCCGCCGCGCCATATTGGCCCATCTGTGCCTGCGCCGGAATGGCAATCGCGATACTGCTGCCGACAAGCAGCCGGGCGAGCATAGTGGGGTTCAGTTTCATTCCAGTCTCCTGTTGCGCCGGCGCTCGGCTTGGCCAGTCCGGCGACGAATGTCTTGGGATACCGGGCAGCCCCATAGACTTGAAGCCCGGCCACGAAAAGCTCCAATGAGCTCAACGGCCTGAACCCGGTTTGAACCGCCCCGCTGTCGCGCGCGTGCGCGTGACGCGCGTGCGGGGTGGCGCTCGTCACCACCATCCGCTAGCAGGGGCCAAAGGGGGCGTCACCTGCCGTTGGGCGGGCGATTCTCCTTATCAATCAGAATAGAAAACGACAGGATTTCCCTTGGCGACCCAGCCTCCCATCGACGAGACCGTACCCCCGCCGCCGGGCGGCGACATTGCCCCCATCTCCATCGTCGAGGAGATGAAGACCAGCTATCTCGACTATGCCATGTCGGTGATCGTCAGCCGCGCGCTGCCGGACGTGCGCGACGGGCTGAAGCCGGTTCACCGTCGGATCCTGTTCGCCTGCCAGGAGGCGGGCTACGTCGCGGGCAAGCAGTACCGCAAGTCGAGCCGTATCGTCGGTGACGTCATGGGTAAATATCACCCGCATGGCGACAGCGCGATCTATGACGCTCTCGCCCGGATGACCCAGGATTGGTCGATGCGGGTGCCGCTGATCGACGGCCAGGGCAATTTCGGCTCGATGGACCCCGATCCTCCCGCGGCGATGCGCTACACCGAGGCGCGGCTGGCCAAGGTCTCCAACTTCCTACTGGGCGACATCGACAAGGATACGGTCGACTTCCAGCCCAACTATGACGCCAGCGAGCGCGAGCCGCAGGTCCTCCCCGCCCGCTTCCCCAACCTGCTGGTCAATGGCGCCGGCGGAATCGCGGTCGGCATGGCCACCAACATCCCGCCGCATAACCTGGGCGAAGTGCTCAACGGCTGCCGTGCCTATATCGACGACCCGGCGATCAGCTCCGAAGGGCTGATGGAACATATCAAGGGCCCTGATTTCCCGACCGCGCCGCTGATCCTGGGCACCTCGGGCATCCGCTCGGCCTATACCACGGGCCGAGGCTCGATCCTGATGCGCAGCCGGGCGCATGTCGAGGAAGGCCGCGGCGACCGTCGCTCGATCGTGCTCACCGCCATTCCCTACCAGGTCGGCAAATCGGGCCTGGTCGAGAAGATCGCCGAAGCGGCCAAGGACAAGCGGATCGAGGGCGTTTCCGACATCCGCGACGAATCCAGCCGCAAGGGCGTGCGGATCGTCATCGACCTGAAACGGGACGCGACGCCCGACGTCGTGCTCAACCAGCTGTGGCGGCATACGCCGGCGCAATCGAGCTTCCCGGCCAATATGCTCGCCATCCGCGGCGGCCGGCCGGAAACGCTGGCACTGCGCGACATCATCGAGAGCTTCGTCAAGTTCCGCGAGGAGGTCATCACCCGCCGTTCGAAGTTCGAGCTGCTGAAGGCGCGCGAGCGGGCCCATATCCTGCTCGGCCTGGTCGTTGCCGTCACCAACCTCGACGAGGTGGTGAAGCTGATCCGCGGATCGGCCAGTCCCGCCGAAGCCCGCGAGAAGCTGCTCGCTCGCGAATGGGCCGGCGATCAGATCCGGCAATATCTCGAGCTGGTCGAGGCCGTAGAGCCGCAGGCCAAGGGCGAGACCTATCGCCTGAGCGAAGCCCAGGTGCGGGCGATCCTCGAGTTGCGCCTCCATCGCCTTACT
>DASWTR010000258.1:0-3187 GCA_036402035.1 Sphingomicrobium sp. | reverse complement strand
TTATATTTGAGCAGCGTCAGGATCGTGCCGAGCTGGGCAAGTTGGACGAGGTCGCCGGCGTAAACGCCGGCGGCCCCGCCCGCCACGCCAGCCCCCATGGCGAGGAAGGAGAAAATATCGGACTTGCGCCGCATGTCGCGCCATTGGCGGATCTGGTGCTTGCGCAGGAAATGCGCGCTTTCGTGCGCGATCACCCCAGCCAGCTGCGCCTCGTTCCGCATCCGGAGCAACAAACCGGTAAAGACAACCGTGAAACCGGTCGGGAACATCACCGCGTTGAATTCCGGGATCCGCGCCAGATAGATACGCATGTCCCTGGCGGCCGGTCCGCCGACATTGCCGATCAGGCTGCCGAGATAGGAAGTCAGCGCTGGGTCCTTGATCAGCAGATTGGAGCCGGAGATTTCCTCCTCGACCCGCTCCATCAACTGCCACATGCCCTTTTCGTCCTGGTCGACCGCGCGGTAGCCGGGACCGATCAAGGGCACCATGTCTCTTGGGAGAACGCGTGCCTGCGCGGTGCCTGCCAAAGGCAGAACGGTCAGCGCTGCGCCCGCGCCGAGAACTGCGCGCCGCGAAATCATGACCTGCGCTCCCGACGCTGGACGTTGCGGCCCGGCTTCATCCGGTCGAGCAGCCGCTCGACCAGCTGCGCTGCGCCGGCGTCGGTGCGGATGTCGCCCATTTTAATGCCCGCCACCTGGCCGTTGGTCTGGACCACGTTGAACCAGACCACTTCGCCGGTCTTCAGATCGACCAGGCTGGCGTAAGCGAACTGGCCGCCGCCGCCGATGTTCGGTGCGCAGAAACCCACGAAGCAGCCGGCGATGCCCAGCACCTGCAGCGCGACGCGGCCGGTCGAGGCAAAGCTGTCTTCGGCGTAGAGGAACAGCGCATAGTCGTGCCCAGTCGTGCGCCCCAGCGCGACGGCGTCCTCGCCCAGCGTCCAATCGAGGCCCCTGCCCCGCTTGGTCGGCAGATAGGCGCCGGAATATTTGTGGAGAGCGATCGAGCTGCCGACCGCATAATGCAGCCGCTCCAGCTCGGCTACCGTTTCCGGAGCAATGCCTGGCAGCGCGTCCCGCCGGTCCATGATCAGCATGTTGCCGCCACGGGCCGCCTGTTGCGCCTTGAGCGCGGCGAGCAACTTGGCCCGCGCGGTCTCGGTCCAGTCGGCGCGCGGCTCGACCATGCCGCCGGTCGTGACCGACCCAACGCTGACGTCCGGCCGCATCACCAACAGCTTGTAATCACCCTGCGGTGGTGTGAACTCGACATCGGCATATTGGCGGGTCTGAACGCAACCCGCTAGCGCGACCGATCCCAGCAGCGCCAAAGCAACACGGCGCATGGCCCCTCTCCCCGAAGACTGTGCTCAGGACTCCAAGCTGCCGATTCGATTTGAGAAAATCAAGCGATTTAAATTGGTTAGCGAGATGGACAGGATGCGCCTGCAATATTGTTGAGGCATTCGCCGTCGATGGACCGCGCGTCCACCGAGAGGCCGATGGCCGCGGCGAGGGTCGGCATGATGTCGACCGTCTCGATCGCCTCGTTGCGCTCGACATGGGTCATGCCGCGTCGCCAGAAGAGAATTGGAACGCGGCGGTCATAGTCCCACGGGCTGCCATGGGTGGCGACGTAGCTGGTGGTGTTGGCGATCGGCGTGATGTCCTTTTTGAGCAGCACCACGAAATCGCCCGAGCGCTCGGGATCGAAGCTGGCGCGGGCCTTGTCGATCAGGCTCCATTGGTCGGGCGCCGCGGTCGGCGACGGAGCCGCTGCGAGCTGCTCCCGGGTGAATACCGCTTCGACCTGGGGGTGAGTGCGGAAGGCCGCGACCGCGGCGGCCTTGGCCCGCGCCTGGTCACGGGGCGACAGGGCCTTGTCGACATACATGTCGCCGAACGAGCCCTCGCCGTAGAGCACCGGGCCCTTGAGGCCGAGCTGGGCGCCGATCGCCGCGCCAACATCCTTGGCATTGAGCCTGGCGTCGACGCGGGCGGCGTTCGGGACGCCTTGGAGGCGGCGGCGCTCGGGGATGTCCTGACCGCCATGGTCGGCGGTCAGGACGACCAGATAATCGATGCCCTTGCCGTCAAGATAGTTGAAGAAGCCGGCCAGATCGCGATCGAGCGAGTAGAGCTGGAGGCACATTTCCGCTCCGCCGGTGCCGTAGCTGTGGCCGATCACGTCGCTGCCGGCGAGACCGATCGAGATGATGTCGGTCGATTGCCCGCGGCCGAGCTGCATCTCGTCGATCAGCGCGGCGGCGAGGGCCAGAGTCGCCCCGTCGAATTCGGGGCTGGCTCGGAAGTTGCGGATGTCGCCGCCCTTGCGGGCGAAGGCATGATTGCCGACCGGCGCACCGCCCCCCTCGATTGGGATGATTTGCGACTTGGCCTGGCAGGCCGGCGGCATCTGGAGCGCGGGCCTGTCCTGCCCGATCGCGTTGCCGACTGCCGTCCGCGTCGCCGTCACCGAACGCGGCATGGGGACGCCCTTCAGGTCGGTGGAGAAGGTCTTCCCGTCCCAATACCAGCGCTGGTCGGCGCTGTGGCCGGACATCATGACGGCCGAACGATCCTTGCCCGCTACCGCGACATTACGGCTACCAGGCTGGGCCCGTTTCAGCAGGTCGCCAAGCGTCGGCACACGCAGGTGGTAGGGAGAGACGGTGTAAGCAGTCGAGGAGCTGCCAGATACGCGCTCGTCCTCGGAACAATAGACGCCCTTGTCGCTGCGGGCTTGGGTAAGGTCGAACCAGTAGTTGGCGATGATCCCGGTTCGCGACGGCCGCGAGCCGGTCATGATGGTGGAGTGGCCGGGGCAGGTCTCGGTGGCGTTGTGGCTTTGGTAGCCGTTGCGGAATACGACGCCTTGCGACAGGCGGCCAAGGCCGCCCTGGAGGCTCGGGCGATATTCGTCGTAGAGGTCCCCCGAAAGCTGGTCGATGGAGAGCGCGACGATCAGCTTGGGCGCGCCGGGAGAGGCGGTTGCCTCGGCGGCCGGTTGGGCGCAGGCCGGGGTGACAACCATCGCCGCTGCTGCGGCCAACAGAAACTTACGCACCGATGCACCCTCCTCGTCACCCCGGACTTGATCCGGGGTCTGTCTGCCTTTGATGACAGACGAAAGAAGAAGGCGGATGCCGGGTCAAGCCCGGCATGACGAACTAGGAGTCCAG
>DASWTR010000257.1:0-4606 GCA_036402035.1 Sphingomicrobium sp. | reverse complement strand
TATGGCACGCGAGGACGCCCATGCGGTGATGCACCTCCACACGCCGGCCGGCCAGGCGGTCAGCGCCCATGAGGAAGGACTGCTGCCGCTGACCCAGACCGCGATGCTGGTCCGCGGCGACCTCGCCTTCCACGATTATGAGGGGGTGGCGGTCGACCTAGACGAGCGGGAACGGATCGTCGCCGACTTGGGCGACAAGGGCGCGATGCTGCTGCGCAACCACGGCACGCTCGCAGTCGGCAAGAATGTCGGCGAATGTTTCGTGAAGCTCTATTTCCTCGAGCGTGCCTGCCAGGCGCAGATCATGGCGCTGTCGGCGGGCGACAAGCTCAACCGCCCGCCACAGGGCGCCGCCGAAATCACCGCGCAGCAGGGCGCGGTCGGCCTCGCCATTGCCGCCAATATGCTGGCCTGGCCGGCGCTGAAGCGGAAGGCCTACCGGCTCGATCCCGCCTTTGCGAGCTAGGCTTTGCTCGGCGCCAGCTGGCGCGAATAAAGCCAGCCGATGCCGATCAGGCTGAAGCCTAGCGCAACGAAGGAGGCGATCCGGGTAAGGCCTTCGAGGCCCTGCGTGTCCCACAGGAACACCTTCGCCACCGCGGCGAGCATCAGCACCAGCGATCCGATCCGCCAGTCGCGGTCCTTGCGGTGGATGCCCCACAACAGGAAGCCGATCGCTGCCAGGATGGCGAGGATGGAGCGGGCGATATCCTCCATCTGGCCGAGGCCCGGCTCGACCAATAGGCTACCGTGGAACAGCTGGCGGAGCATGGTTGCGGCGAACAGCAGGATCAGCACCATCCAGCAGACCGACATGACCCGCTCGGGAATCCATTCCTTCAGGTCCGGCAGGCGGCGCGCGGCGAGCAGCAGGGCCGCCGGCACCGCGTAGGTGGCCAGCGCCAGGTTCAGCACCGGCCACGGACCGACCGCCTGCGCTGCCCATAGCGGGTTGTGGAGCAACAGCGTGTACCAGGTGAAATGAGCGGCTGCGGCAGCCAGAAACACCAGGCAAGCAAGGCGCTGTCCCACCCGCCAGCATAGCGCCGCCGCGCCGAGCAACAGCATCTCCCACAGGGTTCGCTCGGCCAGGCCATAGGCGACGAACGCCGGATCGGAGCCGATCGCGAACAGCAGCTTGTAGAGGCTGTGGACTCCGATCACCGCCAGCGTGGCTGCCAACACCGAGCCGGCGATCCGCTGAGGCCGTTCGGTTCGTTCCCGCGCCAACCAGAGTGACAGGCCGACGAAAACTGCGGGGATCAGCAGCTGGAGCAATGCGTCCTCGACGACCGGAACGCCGCTGACCAGCATGGCGAAACCCATGGTGGACTGGCTCGCCGCCGCGATCCAGCGACCCACAGGCTCGATTGCCCATGCCGCGACCATTAGCATCGAGGCCCAGATCGCCGGCTCCAACTTCAGTCGGAGTGCGGCGATGCCCGCCAGCAACACAGGTGGAACCAGCGGCTCGTAGCGGTTCGGCACGATCGGCGTCAGCGCGACATAGACCATGATCGGTGCAACAAATTGCGCCGCCGACCGGGCATGACGAAGCCGGCCAAGCCAGGCGAACCCCGCCGCAAGGGCCGCCATCAGGCTCCACTGCACGACGTTCTGCCAGGCGAGATCATGGTCGAACGGCTCGTTGCCGGCGCTGGCCAGTAAGCCGGCACCGGCGAAGGCCCAGCTGACGGGCTCCAGCCGCCGGTCGTCGGCGACCCGGCCGAGGATTAGCAGGCCAAGCCCGGTCGCGGCGATGCCGGCGCCGGTCAGCCAACCCGGCAGCAGCAGGCCGGCTGCGAACGCAAGCAGCAGTGCCGAGCTTATCGCCAGGATCGCAAAGCGCGCATCGTCGCGCCGCTCCTCATGTCGCCAGCCGAGCGCGGCCGAGCCGCCCGCGAGCGCCGAGAGCGTGATGGCGAGCAGACCGAAACTTGTATCGGTCGAACCATCCTCGGCATAGAAATGGAACATCGGCAGCAGCAGACCGCCAAGCAGGATAGCGGCGAGCTGCCCCGCTTCGATGATTCCGCCGTTCGACCGCCACAGCCGCCACAGCGCGGGCAGGCCGTAGATCAGGCCAGCACCCGCCATAACAATCGCGAACCGGTCGACCGCCGGATCGGGCCAGGCGCCGAGCAGCAACAAGGCGATCATGAGGCCGATTGGCGGCACCCGATCCAGCGCCGGCTGGCGCGTCCCGAGCCACAGCAGCGCCAGCGAGATCATGCCGAACAGCGCCCAATGCAGCATGTCGAAGCCGCCGGTGGCGACCAGCGCCGCCATCTGCGCCGCCGCCAGCACCGCGGCGGCAAGCTGCATCCGCGCCTGCCAATCGCCGGCGAAACCCAGCAGCGGCAGGCCGACTCCGAGCAGCAGTATGTAGAGAGCGATGGAAATGGAACTCGGCGCGTCGAGGGCTCCGCCGAGCATCAGCATCAGGCCCCAACCGAAACCACCGACCAGCGCGCTGATTCCGAGCCAGGCCCAGCGCTGCCCGCGTGACACGGTGCAGAGGCCGCCGACCGCCAGCGCAAGATAGAGAGAGAGCAGAGGGATGTTCGGCGAGTCGGAGCCGATCAGTGCAGGTGCCGCGAGGCCGCCGGCCAGGCCAAGCAAGGCACTGGGCGCGCCGAAGCGCAGTGAGAGGCCGATCGCGAGCGCGGTGACGATGGCCATGCCCAGCATCGCCGTCAGCGGGCCAATGAGGTGATACAGGTTCGATGCGACCAGCACGCTGGCGTACAGACTGGCGATGCCCGCGCCGGACAGCGCCTGACGGACTCGCTCGTCGCGCACCCGCTCTTCCTGTCTGAGCGCCAACTCGGCGCCGCCGATCAGCAGGAAGCCGAAGATCGTCCCCATGATCACCCGGACGGGCGGAGACAGCAGCCCCGCTTCGATCGACAGTTTGACGATCAGCATGCCGGCAACAGCCAGCGTGATCCCGCCGGCCCAGATCGGCAGCTTGCGCCCGAACAACTCCTCGAAGCCGAAGCCGCGGGCCGGCTCTTCGTAATGGGGCTCCACCTCGTCCGGCAAATCGATGGCCGCAGGTTCCGGGTGGTCTTCCCGCTCCTCCGGACGCGCTTCAGCGTAGAGAATATTGGGTTGCGCAGGCTCGGAAGTGATGGACTCTGTTTCGGCTTCTGCCGGTACTGCCCATTGTTCAGCAGATTCGGCCGCGGCTTCCTGGACTGGCTCGTGTCCGCCAGCCAGCGGCCAGCGCAGATCGACCAGATCCTCCTCCAGCTGCTTCACGCGCCGCTTGAGGTTCGCCACGTGCACGACCAGCCCAATGATCGCGATCAACACCAGCGCTTCAAACATGGAAGCCACCTCCGCAGCCTCTGTTAGCATAAATTGAACAGCGTTCAATCAATAATTGGACACTGCTCAATTATCCGATTATCACCCTCTCATGGGTAGGCGATCTGACCATAGCCGCGAACAACTCGAAGCGATGATCGTCGCCGAGGGTCATCGGCTGATGGCCGAATCGGGCTTCGCCGGCTTTTCGGCGCGCGAGGTGGCGCGGCGCGTCGGCTATTCGGTCGGGACGCTCTACAATATATTCGACAGCCTCGATCATCTGCTGATCGCCATCAACAGCCGGACGTTCGAGCTGTGGACCGCTTATTTGCGCGAGCGAATGGAGGGCAGTCAGGGCGACCGGATTCGCGCGCTGGTCGAGGCCTATTTCGACTTCGCGCGCCAGCATCCCCAACTGTGGATGGCAATCTACGACCATCGGCTGCCGCCCGGCGTGGGGATGCCGCAGCCCGACATGGAGAAACGTCGCGCGTTGACCCAGATCGTATTCGACGAAGTCGCTCGGCAGCTGCCGAAACGCTCCGCAGAGAAGGTCGAGCAGCTTACCCGCTCGCTGATCGCCACGGTCCACGGCCACTGCACTTATGAGCTCAACGGCAGTTTCGCGTTGATGGGGGAGAAAGATCCAGTAGCCCTCGCCCTCGCCCGCGTCCGCGACGCGATCGAGGCAGCTCGCTAGACCTCCGGGATCGATTCGACTTCCACCCATAAGGCGGCAGCCGCGGCGACCACTTCGCCAGACGGCCCGTGGATGACAGTGGCGCTATGGTGCTTGCGCCCCTCCCGGCTCAGCTCCCAGGCGGTGATGCTGAGCCGCTCGCCGGGCAGCACCGGCCGCTCGATCGACGCCGACAGCCGGGCCAGCAGTGCCAGCGGGCGCGGCTCGCACAGCCCGAAATAGCTGGGGCAATCGAGCGCCGCCCAAATATAGCGCTCGATCACATGGCCATGCTCATCGGCCATTTCCTCGTCGGGCGTCCATTCGGCCACCGCCACGTCCCGATGCGGGCTTTCTCCCGGGTAGATGCACAGGCCGTCGCCCGGCCTTCGCTCGGTACCGCACACGAAGCAGCCGGGAATCGGGTGGCCGGACGGGCCGGGAAAGCTCATCGCCGCGGCTTCCAGCTCCTCCTCGCTCGGTGGCGCGGGCGGGTCGAAATCGAGCGGCGCGTCTAGAGGCCGGGCACGGGCATAGTTCTTGCTGGCGTCGAACAGCATCACTTCGGCATCGTCGCGGCGGCGGTGAAGCGGGACTTCGAGCGGGATCGGG
>DASWTR010000256.1:0-3397 GCA_036402035.1 Sphingomicrobium sp. | reverse complement strand
CTGATCGAACCGCCGGGCTTCACCGGCAATGCACCGGGCGGGCCGAGCCGCTGGTCGACCGAGCGCACCGCCGAATGGCAGCCGCTGAGGCCCAGCCTGGTGATCGAAGTTCTTTACGATCAGGTCACCGCGGGCCGCTTCCGGCATGGGACGAAGCTGCTCCGCCGCCGTCCGGACAAGGCGCCCAGCCAATGCACCTGCGATCAGCTGGCGCATCCGCTAACCCCGGCCGAACTCAAGCAACTGTTCAAATGATGCTGTTCGACGCGCCGCTTGTCCCCGGCCTCGCCTATCGTGAGCAGCTGATCGACGCCCAAGAAGAAGCGCGGCTCATTGCCGCGATCGAACGCCTCGATCTTTCCCCGTTCAAGTTCCAGGGTTGGACCGGCAAAAGGCTGACCAGGACCTTCGGCTGGCGCTACGATTTCGACGACCGCAGCTTCGCTCCGACGGAACCGTTACCCGACTGGCTGCTACCGCTGCGTAACGAGGCTGCGGCGTTTGGCGGCATTGAACCGGCCGCGTTCGTCCACGCCCTGCTGACGCGCTACGACCCCGGAGCGGGAATCGGTTGGCATCGCGACCGGCCGCAGTTCGGCAAGGTGGTGGGAGTCTCGCTGGGCGCGCCCGCGACACTTCGCTTCCGCCGACGCACGGAAAGCGGCTTCCAGCGCGCCAGCTTGGAGCTTAAGCCACGCTCCGCCTATCTGCTGTCCGGCGAAGTGCGCGAGCAATGGGAGCACGGCATCGCCGAGCATGGCTCGCGGCGCTTCTCAATCACCTTCCGCACCCTGTCCGCGCGAGGGAAGGCCGCTGCTAACGCACCGCCGGCTTGATCGGTGCAGCCGCGATCGCAGTGGTCGGGATCAGCGGCTTGGCGCCGTCGCCAAGGATGATGAACGCCGCCCAGTAGAAGGGGTGCGAGGTCTTGGGATCGTCCATCAGCTTGACCTGGGCCTGCTCCAGCGCGTCGGCCAACGGCTGTCCCGGCTGGGCCCCGACCAGCCCGCCGACCAAGCGCTTCGTGGCGTCATAGTCGTCGGGCACCGGCCAGTGGCTGGCAACGACCGACCTCGCGCCGGCACCGACGAAGGCGCGGACCAGGCCGTCGAGGGCATAATTGCCGCCCGTCGCGACGCCCGCCTCGCGGCTGACCGCGGCGGTGGCTGATCCCGCGGTATCGCAGGCCGACAGGATGACCACGTCGGCGTCGAGCTTGAGATCGAATATCTCGCGGAAGCTGAGTAGGCCGTCCGACCCGTCGGGCGCGAAGCTGGTGACCAGCGCCGGCCGGGCCGGGCAGTCGGGCCGCGGCGCGGTGACCAGCCCGTGGGTGGCGAAGTGCAGCACGCGGTACTGGTCCAGGCTTTCATTGCTCTTGAGCAGCGCCGCATCGTTGAACGCGGCACCGGTTACGAGATCGGCCTGCGCATCGCCGAACCGCGCCTCCGCGACCCGCAACTCGTCGGCGGAAATCGGCGTCTGCCACATGGCAATCGGCCAGTCGCATTCATCGGCCACCGCCGTCACCGGCCGGGTCAGCGCCACGGCGTTCTCGCCAAGGCCGAGATAGGCCTGCCGTGCACGGCTCGGTTGGATCGCCCGCATGTCGAGGAAGCTGCGCGGGCTGACCGAGATCGAGACCTCGCGTCCCCGTCCGAACCAGTCGACGCCGGTGAAGTCGAATGGATCGGCATTGGGCCGCGCGGAGCGCGCCTTGTAGGCGTCGACACCCGCCTGCGTCGCCGGCAGCAGGTTGGGCGGCAGTTGCAGCATCGGCCCGTCCGGCTCGAAGATCAGATGCTTGAGCCCGCGAACCTCGGCATCGACCGGCCCGAACAGGGTCAGGTACATCGTCCGCGCCCGTTCCAGGTCGAACGGCTCGGTGACCGCCTCGCCATTCTCGATCCGGACAATGCTGTTCCGCAGCGCCGTGACGTCCGCGGCCATCGCACCGGCGGTACTGTCCAGCTTGAGCGCCCGCGCGCCCTGCTGGCCGGCGGTCAGCGAATAGACCGAATCCCCGACCACCATCAGCTTGTAATAGCCCTCGCCCGGTCGCAGCGCAGCCTGCAGTTCGGCGAGTTCCACCGTTGTCGGCGAAAGCACCTTATAGCGCGGATAATCGTTGAGCCGCGCCTGCAGCCGGACCTGGTCGGCCCGCAGCGCGTCCAGGCTGGATTTCCCGGCGACGAGCGCTTGCTCCTGGGTCGGCGTGCGCTCGGCCAGCGCCTCGAGACGCTTGATCTCTGCGTCCTGGCGGACAAGCTCGCGGGTCCGCGCGACCGCCAGCCGGAACAGCGCGCTGCCTTCGTCATTGCCGGACGCATATTGGCGCGCGAGGATCGCCTGGGTCTGGGCGACGCCCGGCCGCTGCAGCAATTGCGACGCGCGGAACATGGCCGCCGCGGCTTCGCCGCCGCCGTCCGCTGCCAGCAGGTCGAAATAGGGCCCGAGCAAGTTGCGCAGCGCGGTGCCGCTGTCGGCAATGGCCGTTCCGCTCGCGATCACCTCGTCGAATAGCGCCCGTCCGCCCGCAGCGTCGCCGGAGCGCTCCAGATAGCCCGCCTTGCGCGCCTTGGCGGACAGCAGCGCCGGGCTTTCCGGGAAGCTGTCGGCCAGCGCCGCGATGCCGGCGTCGAACGCGCCGATCGCGCCGGCCCGGTCGCCGCGGGCTTCGGCCACCAGAGCCCGTTCGACCTCGATCTCGCTCAGCAGCCAGCGGGCCGAATGGACCCGGCCCTCTCGCACAGAGAGGATCTTGCCGCGGGCATCGACCAGCCGCGCCTCGGCTTCGGCCAGCTGACCCTGCTGCCGCAGCGCGATCGCGCCAAGCTCGGTCGCCTGCGCGTCGAGGATCGCCGCGCGTTCGGCCGGGGTCAGGTTGTTGGAGATGTCCGCCACTTCCTGTGCGCTGCCGCTTTCGCGGTTGATGGCCAGGCTCAGCGGCGGGGTGATCAGGCCCTGGCGGATGCGCTCGGCATCCTCGATCTCGGCCACCGGCGCGACCGCCACGGCCAGCGCCGCCATCGCTTCGCCGGTGCGATGCTGGTTGAGCTGGTTGATCGCGCGATAGTTGCGGATCAGCCGCTGCAGCACGCCGTCACCGCGCGGACTGGCCGTCTCGGCCCGGCTCAGCAGCCGGTCCGCCGCGGCGAAATTGCCGAGGTTGGATTGCTGCAGGCCCTGGTTGGCCAGCGCTTCGGCCAGCGAGCCCGGCTCGGCCGAGGTCCGCCCGGCCAGGTTCTCGAAAAAGTCCGCGCTCTCGGCGAAACGGCCGGCATTGTTGCGGACATAGGCTTCGGTCCGCGCTCCGGCCGGGTCGAGCGCCCCGGCCTGGGTGCGGGCGAAAGCGGCCGCATCGCTGACCTCGGTCGTAGCAACCTGCACCGCGCCC